>JAITQV010000456.1 GCA_031288765.1 Planctomycetaceae bacterium | reverse complement strand
TTATGTTCACGAACAGAACCGGCCGAACCTTGTTGAGCTCCACAACTGGGACCATTGGGTGGAATGATAGTTGAGAATCCACTTCGAACCGGTGTACCATCAAGCCAATGTTTTCCAACGTTATCAGAACCACCTAAATTTGTATCACTAACGGCTGAACTAAATTCATCTTTGTAACGCACGGCAAGACAAGCGGCGACGGAACAATTAGCTGCTGATGTAGGAAGCCAATATAGCGGATTTCCCGAAACATAAGCAATTCCTCCCCGAAGTTTTCGAATACCGGCAATACCGCCAATTGCTTTTTCACTAAATACGGCGGTATTACTGGTTCCGTCAGTCATCGCGGTCATAGTTTTCCAAAAACTACCGTAAATAAATATACCACGAGGGTTTAGGTTTGATGCACTTACTGTTGCGTACAAATTACAGATATCTGCCCAATCTCCGCTGCTAATTGCGTAAGAGATTGCCCCAAAACCACCTGTTAGTTTTTGTTTTTTGGGGTCGGAAGGACAAATGAGGGCTCCAATATAAGAATCTCGAACTTGCTCAATAATTCCACCGGCATCTGAAGGTATACCTGTTGTACCGGAACTTATCCAAGGACCAAGCTCAGACGCCGCAACCCCAGCCGCAAGTGATGCCTGCATTGCTCCCAAGTAGGCATCGTAAGCCGGTTGTTGTTCGATGAACGGCAATAACGCCAAATAAGCGGAAAAACGAGGTTCAGTCCCCAGAAAAGTCGTTCCGCCTGCGGGAAATGCCGCGTGGACATCGTGGTAATTGTGCAGTGAAAGCGACAATTGTTTGACTTGGTTTGAACACGACATCCGCCGCGCTGCTTCCCTTGCCGCCTGCACCGCCGGTAACAACAACGCAATTAACACGCCGATAATCGCAATGACCACTAACAATTCGACCAACGTAAATGCTCGATATAAGCAACGTTTCATAAAATCCTCCAGATTTGTTGATTGATGTTTTTGTTGAATTAAATTACAATTATTATTTATTGGGAATTGAGTTCAAGTTTCATGTCAATGACATCACTCTTGATTTCCTTTTCTATTCCCAACGCATATTTTTTTGGAATCCGATTGACTTTGATCACAATATCGTTTCCTAATGGGTCTTTTTCTGTTTTTCCTGTATCTTCAACAGAAAGGACGATAAATCGGACATTACCAATTGGAACATGTTTTAATATAAATCGTCCTTCTTGATCCAGATAAGTTGAAACACTAGCCGACGGCGATAATGCCTGGATAGAACCTTCCGTTAACTTTTTCCCGTCCAGCGTTACCGTACCGGAAACCGTCGCATGAGGATAATCCGGCTCCTTGTGACCGCAACCCATTATGAAAATGAGGGAAATAATCAAAATCATAACTTCAAAATAGTTTAACAATTTTGTATTTAAAATCATGGAAATCATTTTAATTTTAATTGTATTATATCTGTTTTGTTCAGAGTATTTAGGGACGTTCTACTTGAATATCAAACGTATTTCTCGTTCCATCAACAACGAAGGTGAGACCGGATGAATCAAACTCGGTGTATTTTTTCGCAATCAACGGTGTTGCGTTTGAAGTCATACTACTGAGGGATGATTTTCCGTCCATTCCCTTTGTTTTTTCTGGTTCACCAAGCCGAATCGCTCCTTGAATACAAACACGATACTCTCCGCGAGGTAAACCATCTTTATTCTTACGAGAACCAATCACATAGGTTCCTTCCGAATTGATAAAGCCTTTGGATTGTTTTCCTCCGTTTTCAAAAAGGACAACACCACAATCCAAAGGGGAGCCATCGGGAAATGTTACTTTACCGGAAAGTGATTCGTTGGTATGGCATCCGAGACAAACCACCGAAAGAATAATCAATATTTTGTATGGTATTACTGTCATTTTTTTGATAAAGGAAAGTAAAATTGTTGTAGTAATTAATGTTATACTTTTCTATTATTCAATAGGAAAGTATAACCCTGTCGGTTTTATTATGGTAACGACGCAGGCTCGCCGTCTCGTACATCAGCAAGTTTGGCTAAAATTTCACCGGAGGTTGTAACACCAATACTGTGAACGGAACCATCCCCGATCAGAAAGTTACAAACTCCCGGATGAGTTTCGCCAAACCATAAAAATGGTTCCAGTGATGTTGTGTCGTCTGCCATTCGCCAGATCCCCAATGAACCATGCCGTGAGTCATGGACAACTCGTGTTAATCCCATAACGCCGGCAAGCGGATAGAGCATTAAATAGGAAGTATCGCTTGTATTTCCTGAAACATCACTCGTATTCCAACGCCCCACAAAATTAGTCAAAGAAAAATGTTTTTCACCAAAGAGAAGCTGATTACTCGATCCATCAGACCACCAAGTCATAGTATCTCGGAGAGAGAAATTTTGAATTGTTGGCTCTGTACCTGTGAAACAACCTTTACGGAATGGTCCGTGATTGGAATCAAGTCCGGTACTGGAACCGGCATTTGTAAAGTCCCACCAAGCACCATCTTTATACATGCTAACAAAAGCATAATCGGTTAAGGGACCCATACGCCGTGAAAGTTCGTTTGATGTTGGAGTTGTATCAGGTGTAATTGCCGGTAATGTTCGGCTGCGTGAAGGACAAATGAACGTCTCAACGGAACCAAACGCTTTCCTGTCATCTTCGGTAATTCTATTTTCTGAAGGATGCCACCAAATATCTCCGGTAATACAGTTGTAAACACCCAAACGTCCGGTATTATCTGATTTAGTTAGAATAGTTTCATACAATGAGGTTTTTTCAATATAGGGATAAATCATTGGAAAAACTGACATACAATAAGTAGCAACAATAGAAGGTGGAAGAGCAGTATTCGTATCGTGAAAATTGTGAATACCAAGTCCCATTTGCTTCAAATGATTTTTGCACTGCATACGTCTTGCCGCCTCACGAGCCGCCTGAACCGCAGGCAACAACAACGCGATTAACACGCCGATAATCGCAATCACCACAAGAAGTTCGACTAACGTAAAGCCGAACAGTGAAGAACGGAAGAGAGTTGAAGATTTGGTGGAAAAGAGTTGGAAAAACCAAGACGTTTTGTTCTCCGTTCTTAACTCTCTACCTAATCCTGCCCCCACCCACCCCCTAATGCTAATGCTGCTGTATTATTTGTAGTATTATTGTAAATTCTTTTATATCAAGGAGTTATATTGTTATTTTGACTTTTGATTTTTTCTTATACTTTTTTTATAACTGTCTATTT
>JAITQV010000419.1 GCA_031288765.1 Planctomycetaceae bacterium | reverse complement strand
CGCCCCTGCGGGGCTTTGTCTTATTAGGTATTCCGATCCGTAGGTTGCGCTTCGCTCCACCTACGGTTATGCACATCTCGTCCCTTCGGGACTTTGGCAGGTTGGTGATTGTTTGTCTGCCCGTAAGTTATGCTTCGTTCTATCTACGGTTATGTACATCTCGTCCCTTCGTGATTTCGGTAAGGTGATGATTGCTCGTCCGAAACCCCGCAAGGGACGTGATGTGCATAACCGGCGGTGGAGCGAAGCGCAACCGCCGGATCACCGCCCCACAACTCCCAAAGCCCCGCACGGGGCGAGATTATCGTCCCCAATCCCTTTCATCCGGTGTATATCCCATTTCTCTAATGAATTTGTCATATTCTTCCCTAAAAGATACCGTTTTGTGATGTTCCCGTTGGTTTTTTATATAACTGATTATCATTTCTTTGTCCTTTAACCCGTAAGTCAAGGCGGCATAACCTTCACTCCATGCCGTAAAGTTTTCAAATCCCCGTGTACGCTTCATCATTTTACTTGTTTCGGCTTTCAATTCACGCATAAAATCCGAAACTGCTATCGCCGGATGAATGGACGTAAAAATATGAAGGTGATCTTCCATGCCGTTGATACGGTAAAGTAAGCCGTTCTTGTTTTTAATCATACCCCCAATATAACGGTACAACTCCTCCGAATACTCTAACGGTATGACAGTGTGGTTCGCTTTTGTCCTTATAATAATGTGATAAAGCAGTTGTACGTAACTCATTTCATAGTTGATCGATAATCTCGCCCCTGCGGGGCTTTGTCTTATTAGGTATTCCGATCCGTAGGTTGCGCTTCGCTCCACCTACGGTTATGCACATCTCGTCCCTTCGGGACTTTGGCAGGTTGGTGATCGTTTGTCTGTCTGTAAGTTTCGCTCCACCTATGGTTATGCACATTTCGTCCCTTCGGAACTTTGGCAGGTCGGTAATTGTTTGTTTGTCTGTAAGTTACGCTTCGCTCTATCTACGGTTATGTACATCTCGTCCCTTCGGAACTTTGGCAGGTCGGTAATTGTTTGTCCATCTGTAAGTTATGCTTCGCTCAATCTACGGTTATGTACATCTCGTCCTTCGTAATTTCGGTAAGGTGATGATTGCTCGTCCGAAACCCCGCAAGGGGTGTGATGTGCATAACCGGCGGTGGAGCGAAGCGCAACCGCCGGAAAACCGCCCCATAACTCCCCAAGTCCCGCAGGGACGAGATTATATGTCTTCATTTCATTGTTTATATTGGTTGATTGATAATCTCGCCCCTGCGGGGCTTTGTCTTATTAGGTATTCCGATCCGTAGGTTGCGCTTCGCTCCATCTACGGTTATGTACATCTCGTCCCTTCGGGACTTTAGGAGCAAGCGGTGTATCTTAACCTTTCGGGGCATAATAACATTACTTCGTGTTATACACAATACAAATAATTACAAAATGCGCTCTTCTCATAATCAAGGCTCCTTGCCTTCCCGTGCATCCGGCTAAATACAAAACAATTATGGATGCCCCCCACTCGGCGAGCGGTTGCCTACCTCTTCTAATCCCCCACTCTCCACTATCAACTATATTACCTATAAACTATCAACTATTATGTCGCCCCGTTGGGGCTTTCCCTTTTGTGGTGTTCCTTTTTCGTAGGGCGTTGCCCTACGCTAATATATTGAGGGCTTTCAGCCCTACCTTCGGCATATTCTAGGCAACCGTTGGGTGAAAGCCCCTCGCCGTAGCAGCTGCATCGGCTTTCGCCGACCTTAATTTCATACAATACCTGCTATTTTGGTTGCCTATCGGCAAGCGACCCTTCGGCGAAGGGTCGCCTCCATTATCAACTCTCCACTATCAACTATTTAATGTTGTTTATGGTTCCGGCGCCGGTTTTAACCATGTTCTCAAAATACGGCACCGAACTTAACCGTTGCGGCTGTTCGGCGGAAATCGGTTGCGGACGGCGTTGGCGCGAAACATAACGCCGCCCCTTGAGCGCCGCTTCCTCCGTTGCCTTCTTGAACGCCTCATCATATTCCGCAATCTCCCTGCTCCGCTTCTCCGCCAATACCTTCAATACCTTCAAGTCTTCCGCCGCCTCACGGTCTGTCGGACGATCAATCAGAAAACCGCCAGCCGAACCGCGTTGAACATACGAGTTGTTCGCCGCACCGCAACCGTATTTGTCGTTCCCGCCGTAGTTGATGAGGAAACTGAAATTCCCCCCGCAATTCGACGGTAAATGGTACGTAATGTTGTTGCTGGAATACGCCTGATTACGCCCCGCAAACTGGTCGTCGCCGCCGTAAGTAAACAAAACACCAATACTTCCCTCCGCCCCAACACCTTGCGTCATACCGCCGGTTGCCAGAAACCGGTTGCTGCCGTTGAAATCACAAAGGTATCCAATCGACAAATCCCACGCCATACCGGTTCCCATAATCCGCCCGCCGTATGTATCATTGCCGTTGTCGTCAAAACAATAGCCCAACGAATAATGGCAGCCGAAACCGTTGGCAAAACGTGTCCAACGGTCTTGTAATCGGGGTCCGCCGGAGTACGCCGTCAAGGTACTGCCGTGCCGTGTGTCGTTGCCGCCGAAGTCCCGAACAAACCCAACCCCCAACCAATAACCGCCGCCGTGTCCGAAATAATCAACCTCGTAATTGTCGTCTCCGTCCCCGTCCAGCAACGCCCCCACTCCGCCGTTGGCAACCTGCCGGATTCCCGCTCCAACACCTTGCCCCCAACCGTCATAGCCCGGATGTTCGGGGTACGAATCCAGATAAAAACCGCCGCAATAATAGTGATCGTCGCCCTCCGTGTCTTCAATAACACCAAAACCGCCGGGCGCCCCAAATCCTTGCGCCCACATTGTTGCCCGATATTTATCATTTCCCTTCCGGTCAACCAGCATCCCCAACCCTTCAAGAGCATGACCCTGCACACGCCGCAACGCTTTATAACTGTCGTCTCCGGCAAAATCAAACAACATCCCGATACCGCCCAATGTGGAACCTTGTGCAAGATCGCCGGCGGAATACGTGTCCCTGCCGTCCGCATCAATCAAAATCGAAACCCCAAGTATCGATGCCCCTTGAATACAAGGTTTGGAACCGGAGTAAATGTCGTCGCCGTGCAAGTCAATAATCGCCAGAACCGGACGGTTGAGATCGCATGTTCCCTCACGGTACGAATCGTTGCCCCCCAAATCAATAATACAGGCAACATCGCTCATGTCCTGCGAATCCAAATCATAGATGTTGCTCTCACGCCCGCTAATAATAATGTCTCCGGCGGCAGTGGAAAGGCGTTGTACCTTTTGCCCGCTCAACATTACGGTCGGAAAAGCATCGTCCGGCAATTTGTCCAACAACGCCAGCAATGCCCTATTCGTCAACGGAATCAACGCCTCCGCCGCATCATACATTCCGGTTTTGTCCATCTTCTCCAAAAGATTGCAAAGCCGCCGCCCGAAAGTCCGGTTCGGAATGGTATGACCGTTGACGCAATCCATGCCGCCCATTCTGCCCGCCCCAATAAATGTCGGAATCAGGTTTTTGGCTAACTCCGACTGCTCCGCCTCCGTTAATGTCGATAACGCACGGGCATGCGCCATCTGCGCCTCCAATAAACAACGCTTCACCTCATTGACCGCTTCAAACGGTGTTGTGCAGGGAAGAAACCGGATACCTTTATTATTCCGCTCCGGTACGTCCATCTTCTTGCGGATGTCCGGCATGATCTCGGCAAGATGACGATGGCTGTTGCTCAGGGCGTAGTGCAGCTTCCGCGAATATTCCTCAACCGCAAATACGGATTGAACCGGCTCGTTGTAAAGCTGCTGATACCATGTTAAACGGCAACGCCCGTCAAGTTCGCTTCCGGTATTCAGTCCGGCGGTGCTTCGCAACGTGCTGCGGGCGTAACCCTTCCACATCTCATAACGACTCGTAATATTACGGGCTTTCAACCCGTTCACTATCTCGTCATACAACAACTTAATCTTATCACGGCTATGCGGATCGCCGACATTGTCGGCGTTCACCAACTTCCATTCCGTTTCCTCTTCGTCTTCGTCGTTGTCAAAATCCGGCACAACAGGTTCCGGTTTAATACGCTCCGGCAATTCCGGCGAAACCGGAGCAAGTGTTTCGGGGGTTATGGGGGATTTGCCGATGTCAAACGCATGGGAATCCGCCGAAGTGCCGGCTTTTTCGGTTCTTTCGCCGCCGGACTTGTTCGCAACACCTTCTCCTGCGTCCTTCCCTCCGCTGTCCTTCGCTTTACTGTCCTTAGCTTTACTGTTCTTCGTTTTGCTGTCCTTCCCGCTGTCTTCCTTGCTGTCTTCTCCGCTTTCATTCGCCAAAGCATTGAGAATAGCATTCATATCAATGTTCAAATTCTCGTCCGCTTTTCCCGTAATACTCTCCGCTGTTTTCGCCGGTGTTGTACTCTGTGATTTCGCCGGAGTTTTGCTCTTTGGAACCGTTAAATCCAACTCCGGTTGGTTTGGTTGATTGGTTTCCGCCGGCACCGACTCCTGCACCGGATTCTGTGCCGCGTTCTGTGCCGCGTTCTCTACCGTATCAACCGGAACTTCCGACGGACTTGTTTTCGCATCGTTTTCCTCACTACTTTTCCCGCTGCTTTTCTCCTCAACAACTGCTTCATTAGCTGTTCCGTTGCCGGCTTCGCTGTTCGCTCCACCGTCTGTTTTACTGCCTGTTTTACCGTCTGTTTTACTGTCTGTTTCATTACCAACTTCGTTGTTCGCTCCATTGGCAACAGCGTTCCAATCAATAAGAGGTTTGGATTCCGAATTATCAACAGTATTATTCCAAGGCGACGGTTGAATAACCAACGGGTTGGTAAACGGTTTCGGCTCGATAACCGGTTTCGTAATAACCGGCTCGGCAATAGATTCCGCAATATCCTGCACAGTATCCTGCGTAGTATTCTGAGCAATACTCTGATTGCCGATATTCTGATTAGCAATATTCTGATTGTTTTGAAGCAGTTCCGGTTTTTCAAATCCCTGCGGTTTGGCGGTTGAGGAGATGACTTCCGGCACGGCGTCCCAAACCGAAGCGTTGGGATCAACCGCCGGAACACCGGACTTTGCCGTTTCCGCAGCCAAAACCGATTTTTCATTGCCGTTGTTCAAACGTTGGGCGTTGGGATCATTGGGTTTAATCGCAACCCAGCCGTCATTCAAAGGGGCGGGTTCGGGCGGCGAAGGTTTGGTGGAAGACTTAACGGCAGGTGAGGCGGAGGGCGCGGCGGAAGACTTGGGAGGAACCGGTTCTTTGGGTTTTACTGCGGGTTGGGCGTCAATTACCGCAGGTTTGGCGTCAATTACCGGTTTGGCATCTACCACAGGCTTGGCGTCAATTACCGACGAATACAGGGTATTTTTGGACGCTATTGACAACGGTTTCGCCTTTTCGGGTACACGGTTTTCGAGTGTACGGCTTTGGGGTGTGCGGTTTGGGGAGTCGCTGTCCGTCTTTTTGGTTTGGTTATTCCGGTTATTTTGGAGGGCTTCCCGAAGTAATTTTTCGAAATCGGAAATCTCTTCGGCGGCAACGATCCCGATACAAAGAACCATGGAAAGAATCGTTGTCAAGATAATCCGTAGATAACTTGTTTTACGTAAAGTTAATTTCATTGCTTCTTCGGAAAATTGAGTGATCAGGAAGTACAGGGTGTCAAAGTTTGTCGATTTTTCCGATTCTAAGACACTTAAAGTTATTTTCGGCTTATAGGTTTACCGGCTTGAGAAAAACTCCGGCGATCATAAATTGGCGTAATAAAAAGAGCTCAATGACGGCAAGACGGTTTGCCGAATAATTGAAAGTCAATCCGTATTCCGCCCTAAGACAAGAAATCAAACACAACCCGCCAACATGACGAATCACCGGATTATTGTCCTGCTTTTTTGTTTGACGTTAAACATCTTCGCAAGTATTGCTGTAAATACTGCCGCAAGTATTGCCGCGAACACCGCCGTTGCTGCCGGTATTCCGGCGGCGTCTGAGGTTCGGGAAGAAGGAGTTTATCTGACCAAAACCGAATTCGAAACGTTCTTACAACAATATCAGACGGAGCACACACCCCAATCATCCCAATCGGGTTTGGGCAAAAGTTTGGCGTGGAAAAAGGGGCTTTTTACGATTACGCCTTACGGTTATATCAATTTGAGTGCGTCTTACGAAACGGAACGGACAACAACCGGCGATTACGCGGTTTTTGCCAATTCACCCGACTTGGACGGCGATTCGGGGTTCAATGTCGATCCGAAATCGACACGAATGGGGCTTAAAATGGAGAGTCCGGGTATTCCCGGTTGGCGGGGTTCCAAGTCGGAAGGGGCAATTGAATTTGATTTTCAGGGAGCGTTTCAAAGCCGGAACCGCGGCAGTTTATTGCTCAGAAAGGCGTATGTTGCCGTCTCGGACGGTCAAACGAAATTCCTTGCCGGTCAGGATTGGGAGATTATTTCGCCGCTTTACCCGAAAACTCTGAATTACACGGCGGGAGCGTGTGTGGGCAATGTCGGATATCGGCGGGCGATGTTGCGGGTTGATCGGCGGACGGATTTTTGCAATTCGAGTCATCTGCTCACGCAATTCGGTATTACCGACCATGTGTTCCGCGACAACACGGCGGTTTCTCCGGCAACATCGGATTGGCCCGTTATTCAGGGGCGGCTGGCTTATACTTTCGGCAAGGGTTGTTTCGATCACGGCAAACCAATCACAGTGGGCGTTTCCTCACATCTTGGCGAACAACAGTTTACGTTTGCGGGGAATGACCGGAAAAATCTTCGGACGTGGTCGTTCAATGTTGATGTTGATTTGCCGATTACGGAAAAGCTGGGCTTTCAGATGGAATATTTTCTCGGTGAAAATCTGGCAACAATTGAGGGCGGAATTTTGCAGGGAGTTGACGCTCAACGCCGAAACACAATCCGTGCTCAGGGCGGTTGGGCGGCGTTTACTTATCAAGCGACCCAAAAGTTGCAGACAAATCTTTGTTATATGATAGATGATCCGTTCAATGACGATGTAGTTTCCGGTAACGCCGGCAACAATTCGGCGAGAAATTACAGTCATTGTCTTTTTATCAATGCGTTGTACAATTGGAGCGATGCTTTAATGACGGGTTTTGAAATTGATTTCTGGCGAACACACTGGCAGCGTTACGACACCGCAACTCAGACCGTAACGCCCCTCACACCCGGAACTCCGGTTCGATACGAATTGACGGTGCGTTACACATTCTGAGCGAACCAAACAATTTTGAATATCCGGCAGTATCGCCGTGATCAATAAAATTCGTCCGAATCGTGAGAGTATGGAAAAGATTTACGCAAAACGAGCATGAATGAACCGTTTGAACAACGTTACAACGATCAACCCTTGCGCAGGGAAACATTTTGCGGACTTACGGTGGAGGGATATTCACGTGCCGCCATGCAGACATATTGGCGGATACCTGAGTTGAAGCTTGGGTTTGATTTAGGTTCTCAACCGTGGTCGTTTATGGGGACACCATATTGGTTTGTTTCGCACACGCACATGGATCATTTGCTGGCGCTTCCGGCGTATGTTGCCCGGCGCCGAATGATGAAAATGGAACCGCCGGTTATTTTTTTGCCGGAGGAATCGGTTGCGACAGTCCGGCAACTTCTGAATACTTTTTCACGGTTGGATCATGGTTCTCTTCCTTGCCGGCTCAACGGGGTGAAGTCGGGGGACGAGATGCTTTTATCGAATGGTTTGGTGGTTTCGGTGGTGAAAACGTATCATACGATTCCTTCGGTCGGCTACATTGTTTGGGAACGCCGTAAACGTTTGAAAGAGGAATATCGTTTATTGGAGGAAACGGCGATTCGTGATTTAGCGGTTTCCGGAGTGGAGGTTTCGCAGGAGATACGTCTTCCGAAGGTGGCGTATCTGGGCGACAGCCGAATCCAAACTCTGGACGAAAACCCCATTATGTTTCAGACGGATATTTTGATTATGGAGCTTTCGTTTGTTGCCAAACGTCATCGCGGCGAGCGAATCCATAAATACGGTCATATACATCTTGACGACGTTGTTGACCGTCAACATCTTTTCCAAAATGCAGCGGTGATTGCTTCGCATTTTAGCACGCGTTATGCGGACATTGAGATTGAAACAACCGTGCGTCATCGTTTACCGGACATGCTTAACGGGCGTTTGGTTCTTTGGTTTTGAGCGGAAATCAAAACAAAACCGCCGCAAATTACGGTTATTGAATGAATTTACGGTTGTTTTGACGTTGGCAATTACCAATTGCTCTTAATTGGGGGTTTTATTGTTCTTAATCGAAGTCTTTCGGGGCAAAATCTTACCATTTTTACGTCTTTTGACGGGAAAAAAGAGGAAATAGGTATCTACTTTTCGCCAATAGGTGTACTTTGAACGGCGGAAAATGTTCCTTTATTTTAACGGTCATTAGAAAGCGTTCAAATATAACGGTTAAGTGATTGTAATTATTCGGTGGAATGTTGTTTTGTTCTAAGCCCGCAGAGCGAAATTAGTTGATAGTTGATAGACCTTTTCCTTAACCTGCTCAAACATTGAAAACATGGCAAAAACGTCGTATTTTGTAATTATTAAGCCGATTGTTTTTTTGTGGTTTTCACGGTTAAAGAATCATTGTGTCTATTCAGTTATTTATGCGAAAAT
>JAITQV010000182.1 GCA_031288765.1 Planctomycetaceae bacterium | reverse complement strand
GAATAATTACGAAAAAAGAAAAAAACAATTTGCTTTTCAATTTGAAAATGCCGACAAAGAAAGAGAAGAATTTTCCAAGATCGATTACTTAACCGGTTTTTCGGTTAAGTTCTCTTTGTTGCATGGACGATAAAGCGTAAAAGGCTCGAAATCTTGGGCAATGACCGTTATGGTACACAATATTGAACATTACGAACTCAGGTAGGAGGAAGGCAATGCGATTCGTTTTAGTTCCGCTCATATTAGCCGCAATTCTGGCAGTTGCGCCGACTGCGGTTCACGCCAATAGTAATCAGGTAGCGGCGGAAAAAATCGCCGCCGGTTTGGGGGATCGTTTTCCGGGTTACGATATTGCTGTTTCCTACCAAAACGGAAAAGTTCGGTTGGTTGGTCAGGTTGGTTCGCCTGATATGGCAAACCGGGCGGTGGAATATGTTAAACAAATTCCCGGCATCAAAATCACTAATATTGACAACGGTTTACGGGTTGTCGGCACACCAGCCGTGTTGCCGACGGTTCCGTCGAATGCGGCGGTGGCACCGGCTCAGGTAACCCCGATAGGACAGAATGTTCCGAACCGTTTGGCGGGAACTCCGGCGACTCCGTCAACACCCGCCAAACGTTCCATTTGGTCGCCGCAACCCGTTACACAATCTCAAACGCAGATTGTTACGGCGCCTATTCCAATGCCGGGGCGTTCCGAACCGTCTCAGGCTGTTGTTCAGGTTGCCAACCACAATCCGCAAACCAATTCACCACATCAAACCGTTCCGGCAAACCCGAATACCGTTCCGAAAGAATACGCTCAATATGCCCAATACGCACAACCTTACGGACATCATTATCAGGTACAGCAACAGTTAGCAGCCCAAGAACAAGGACAAGGAATTCCAACGGCTTATCATTCCGAAGCGTACGGACCGCAAGGACCTTTGCCCGGACAGTATAATCAACCGAATCTTCCTGATTATGCGTGGCCCAGTTATGCCTGTTATCCCAACTACGCCGAAGTCTGTTATCCGAAACAGTATTCACCGAAGGCGTGGCCTTATATCGGACCGTTTTATCCTTATCCGCAAGTTCCGCTTGGCTGGCGGAAAACAACACTCGAATGGCATGATGGTTGGTGGTGGTTGGATTTTGACGATGGAACACCCAACGGTCCGTTTTCGCCGCTTTTCCGCCAACCGGTACGTTATACTTATTAGGGATTAGGCATCTCTAAAATTCTAAAAGATATTCTTTTGTCCACGTTTCAGCATGAAAAAATGAATGCTGATTCGTGGACAAAAAAATTTTTGTATCTACTCGATCATTTGTTGATCAATAACGCAGAACAAACCGCTTTTTCAACCGTTCCCCAATGGTTGACGGCAAGTTATTATCTGTAATTATTGAACAACCGTTGTCGGATTGGGCGGAAATCAGCGCCCGCCTTTGAAGAAATTTTTGAGCAAATTGGCGGCGGCATCACGGCTGCTCGCCGGAACATCTGTTTGTTTGAGATTTCCGGTGTCTTCTTTTTTATTTTTTTCATCCTCAGCCGATGTCTGACTTTGTAACTGAGACAATAACTCGGAAGCATCAATTGTTTTTGTTTCCTGATCTTGTTCACTTTCTCCGGCAGACAAAAGCCAATCCGCGATTTCCGCTTCTTTTTCGTCCGGTTTGGTTGTTGTCGATTGAATTTCGACCGTTCGCGTAACCGCTTCGCTGATTGATTCGACTTTTGGTTTTTTTTGCCCTTTGACATCAACCGCCAAATGTACAAAAAACTCCAACGGTCCAATACTCAATTTATCACCGTTTTTGAGTTCGTGTTCCATTGAAACACGTTCCCCATTCAAATACACGCCGTTTTTACTGCCGAGGTCACGAATAGCCACATAACCCTCTTCGGAAATAACCGCGCAATGGTATCGGCTGATTAATTCACTTCGGGGTTTGAGGTGGCAGTCATCCGCACGACCAATAATAAATTTAGGTCCGGTTATCGGTATTACCTGCCCTGCTTTGCTCCCGCCGGCAACAACTAATTGAACATCCATCGTTTCACCCTAATTTTCGTTGGATCGGTTTTCAACATTCGTTCCGAAGAACAATCAATTACTCATCAATAATTGTAAATAATTGTCATTGTCTTCACACATCAAAATAAGTCCGGTAAAAAAACTGCAAAAAACTTGGCAGCATCTGTTGCAAAATAAAATTCCAACATCGGATGAATATCTGATAATTATTCTAAAAATAAAGACCGTTCTGACCGGCAAATATTACTATGTCAATAAAAAAATTCATAAAAAACGTCAATAAAATATTATCGGATCAGCAATAATCTCGGCAATAGTAAAAAAATGCCCGGCGATACCGCAATTGAAACCGGCATTGAATATTCGGGATCGTTGAATATTTGCAAGATTATACCCGAAGTGTTTATCGAATGCAAAGGTTTATTGCCAAAGATTCCAAAAAAACGTAATTATTCGGAAAAATTTTCAGATTGTTTTACTTTTTTAGGGCAACATATTAGTTAATAGTTGATAGTGGATAGTGGAGAATTCGCATGCGGATTTAACATTTTGCAATAAATTCTCCGCTTGCGACATTATCCACTATAAACTATTAACTAAATGGTTGCCTTAAAGTCCCGCAAGGGACGAGATGTGCATAACCGTAGGTGGAGCGAAGCGCAACCTACGGATCACGACCCTAAAAAAACATAAGCCCCGCACGGGGCGAGATTATCAATCAACACAACCATAATCTCGTCCCTTGCGGGTAGGGTGTTCAAAAGATCTGTTTTTTTACGCATTTTTAAAAAACAATGTTGTAATTATAAATATTCGTAAATGATGATATTAAAAGTACTTATAATTACAGTGTTGTAC
>JAITQV010000373.1 GCA_031288765.1 Planctomycetaceae bacterium | reverse complement strand
ATACGGTGTTTGAACATGATGACGGCGGCGGAAAGTGTTACGATTGACAACACCGCCAACGGAATACAATTTAACGCAACCTCGCTCGTTCCCATTCCCCGCAAAAACACTCCTTTGACAATGACCAAATACCAACGTACCGGATTGATAATCGTAACATATTGCATCCACACCGGCATGTTTTCAACAGGTGTTGTAAAACCCGAAAGCATAATTGATGTCGGAAGTACCAAAATAACACCAAGAATCGCCTGTTGCTGAGTCATTGATAACGAACTTATAAACAATCCGACCCCAACAACCGAACACAAAAATAAGTACCTGTCTATTTAAAAAAAGTGGTCTTTACGTATTTAGTTTTATTTTCTATAATTTGTTATATGAATAAACAACATCACAAAAAACGGGTCAATTATGACCAACGTCTCAGGCAGTTTGAAGACGAGGTACGTAAATTGCGCGAAACGATTAATTCGCTTCGTCAAGAAGTCGAGGAATTGGAATCGGAAAATGAAGGTAACTGTCTATTTTTATTAACCACAGAATACACGGGCATTAGTAAATTGATAAGATCACAAGTTTATTTTTTGAAGTTGTACATAAACATTACTACTATTACAAGACTACTATTACAAATTCCGTGTATTTCGTGTATTCAGCGGTTAATAAATAGACAATTACAATTCGTATTGTATGATCATTTATGATTTGCAATCTCATAAAATATCGGCAACCGCAAAAAAATCCGTGAATATTTCCGAATGTTGTGAATGACCGTCTTGCGGCGGTTCGTCCGTTCCGATAAAATAGTCCGTTTCATAATTCAATGAAAATTGATTGATGGTTTATAATGTGTTGATTATGCTGTCAATTGTTTTACAGGAATGAATTTTCAACTTCAAAATGAATAGGAAAATATTATGCTTTATCTTTACGATCAAATTCAGGAATCCGTACATTTTATTCGCGGAAAATGGAACGGCACGGCAAAAGCGGGAATTGTTCTCGGAACCGGACTTGGCAATCTGGCGAAACAAATTAAGGCGGATGTTACACTGCCTTACGAAGAAATCCCGAACTTTCCGCGTTCCACCGTCGAAACTCACGCCGGAAATTTTGTTATCGGAAAATTGAACGGTGTTGATGTTGTTGCGATGGAAGGGCGCTTTCATGCTTATGAAGGTTATGATCTCAAACAAATTACGTTTCCGATTCGTGTTATCAAAGCGTTGGGGGCTGATGTGCTGTTTGTGTCCAACGCCTGCGGCGGTATGAATCCGCAATACCGGCAAGGCGATATTATGGTGATCGAAGACCATATCAATCTGATGGGAGTTAATCCGTTGGTTGGAATCAATGATGACCGGTTGGGTCCGCGTTTCCCCGATCTTTGCGAACCTTATGATAAAAAAATGATTGATCAGGCTCTGGAAATTGCACGGAAAGAAAATTTTGTTGCGCACAAGGGAGTTTACGTCGGCGTTTTGGGACCGAATCTCGAAACGCGTGCCGAATACCGGTTTTTGCGCGGTATTGGAGCCGATGTTGTCGGGATGTCCACTGTTCCCGAAGTGTTGGTTGCAATTCATTGCGGAATGAAAGTTCTCGGTTTATCGATTGTTACGGATATGGCGCTTCCCGATGCATTAAAACCCGGCAATGTTGCCGAAATTATCGCAACAGCCAACGCCGCCGAACCCAAACTGACAAAAATTGTCGGCGGTGTTATTGCACAATTAAACGCCGGAAAATAAGAAACGGAAATTTTTATTGTTTGGGTTCGGGCAAAGGTTCGGATTCGGTTTTCTGTTGCTGGAAATACTGCTGTAAATAACGGTAAATCTCGGTTTGTGCCTGAACTTTTTTCGTTCCTTTTTTTACGGAGATTCGTTCGTTGGGATGTTCAAAACTGATGAATCGGGCTTTGACATTGTCCGTGAGTTGGATTTGCAGAATGTCCCAAAGTTGTTTCTGAATTGCCGGATCACACACCGGCGTAACAACTTCAAAACGGTGGTCAAGATTGCGTTCCATCCAATCCGCCGAACCAATAAAATATTCCGGTTTGTTGTCGTTGCAGAAAACAAGTATCCGCGAATGTTCCAGAAACCGGTCAACAATCCGAACCGCCCGAATATTTTCACTGATTTTCGGTATGCCGGGAATAAGCGTACAGATTCCGCGAATAATCATATTGATTTGCACTCCCGCCTCACTTGCCTCGTACAGCCGGTTCACAATCCGTTTATCGACAAGATTATTCATTTTAACAATCATCCATGCCGGTTTCCCTTTTTTGGCGTTTTTAATTTCCCTGTCAATTTGTTTCAGGAAAAACTTGCGGGTTCCAAAAGGCGAAACGATAATATGTTTAAAATCCGGCAATTGGTATTTCCGGTCGTCCAGTAAATGAAACACTTTATTGACTTCCGATGTAATTTCCTTATCGGCGGTTAAGAGGTGTTCGTCACAATAAATCCGGGTAGTATTTTCGTTCGGATTTCCGGTTCCGATGGCGGTGTAATAGACATTGACGTTGGATTCTTTGCGGCGGATTAACAAAATTTTGCAATGAACTTTCATGCCGGGAATACTCGGCAAAACTCGGATTCCTTCATCTTGCATTCGTGCTGCCCAAGAGATATTGGCTGCTTCGTCGAAGCGTGCCTGAAACTCAACGAAAACAATCACTTCCTTACCGTTACGGGCGGCGTTGATCAATGCGTTTACAACAGCCGAATGTTTTGCCGCACGATAAATCGTCATTTTAATTGTTCGCACCGCCGGATCGATGGATGCTTCGCGGAGCAGCTCAATCATGTACCGAAACGGTTGATACGGATAATGCAGCATCACATCTTTCTCGCGTATCACATCAAGCATCGAAACTCCCGCCGGAAAATCAGGAACATCCAATTGCGGTATCGGATCATACTGCATTTTTTTGGTTCCGATAATTCGGGGAAAGTGCATGAAATCTTTTAGATTATGGTAACGTCCGCCTTTTTCAAGAGAGCCGCGTTTCTTAATTCCGAATTTTTTGAGAATATTCGTCAAAACTTTTCGCGGCAATTCTTCATCGTAAACAAAACGAACCGTATCTCCGTATTTCCGTTGCTTAATTCCATCGCTGACCGCTTCAAGGAAACTTTTTGAAACATCATTATCAATATCGAGTTCGGCGTCGCGGGTGAATTTGATAATGTACGCTTTGAAACGGACAAAACCGAATACCGAAAAAATATCAGCAAGACAATAACGAATCACATCGTCCAAAAACATAACATATTGCTTTTTGTCCGAACCCGACGGCAAAACAAGAAATCGGGAAACATGGTTGGTCGGAATTTCAATCAATGCCAGATTTTCCAATGCGGGATTATCTTTGTGCGTCAGATCGATCACAAGATAAATTGAATTGTCGTGCAGATTTGAAAAATTCCGAAACCGGTCAAGCATAATCGGAAACAAAAATTGCCGGACGGTTTCTTTGAAATATTGCCGGACGAAAATACCTTGTTCTTCGGTTAATTGGGTTTCATTAACAAAGAAAATATTTTCCTTCGCCAGTTCGCAGGTAATTTTTTCGTAAATATCGTCGGCTTTGCGGCGATGGACAACAACACGTTTATGAATTGCTTTTAGAATTTTGATCGGGTCGAAATCGAGGTTGTCGTCTCGGACATCATCCTGAAAATTCACAAGACGTTTGAGCAACGCCACCCGAACCCGATAAAATTCGTCCATATTATTGGAGAAAATACCGAGAAAATTAAGACGTTCAAGAATCGGCACAGCCGGATCATCGGCTTCGAGCAGAACCCGTTCATTGAAATTGAGCCAACTCAATTCCCGATTCAGATATAATGTATGGCGTTTCGGTAAATTTTTTAAGGAATTTTTGGGCAAATTCTTTAACAATTTTTTGGACAAATTCTTCGGTTTATTGGGTTGATTGGAAGACACGGTTATTTTAACGAATAAAAAATAGACAGGTGAAAAAGAGAATTTAAAAAACGGTATGTTTATTATAGCCAACCAACAGCAAAATACCACATCAATAGTTAATACCTCAATAGTTAATAATTGTATCTATCAGTCCTTTGCCGAGCAATTGGGTAAAACAAACCTTATTTTCAACCTTATTTTTCCAAACAAAACAACCTTTGTAGTTAATAGACCTTTTCTCTAACTCTATTTTGTCTGTTTTTTTAATTACAAATTGATCTTGTGTCGCTTTAGATTAATTGCTATTCTCCGTCCGATGTCAATGTTTCTCATTTTTTTTTCATTTTCTTACCCAAGTTTTACCCGATGTATTCTCCGGAAGTCACTAAAGCCTTCAATTTAAGTCATCGACAATTCAAAAGCGTTGTCGGTTTACCGACAACAGGGAATCACGCAAACCATAATAATTAAAAATTTGCAAATGTTGAGGGTTATGAATCTGGCGTGGAAACGGAAATTTGTCGGCTGACGCCGACGCAATCATGGGTGAAAGCCCTTCGGCGAACGATTGCCTACCTTGTGAATTGTTAATTGTAAGATTAGCGAAACGCCGCCTACCTTTTGTCGGTTGGGAAATTCCGATCCGTAGGCTGCGCTTTGCTCCACCTACGGTTATGCACATCTCGCCCCGTGCAGGGCTTTGGGGTGCTGGGGGTTGCGGTTGCGCTTCGCTCCACCTACGGTTATGCACATCTTGCCCCGCTAGCTAAAACTTTCGCAAGCGGAATTATTGCCGTTGCGGCGGGAAATCCAACTCGACACTATTAACGATTCACTCCTAACTCCAAACTATTCTTCATTCCTCAAAGGT
>JAITQV010000333.1 GCA_031288765.1 Planctomycetaceae bacterium | reverse complement strand
AAGAGATGTTCTAAAAAAAGAATTACAAAAAAAGATTAAAAACAAAATTCACCTAAACGCTTGTAAACTCTTGATATAAAACACCACAGCAGTATTAGGTTTATTTCCAGGTACTTTGTAAGCAGGGCTGGAAGGTGTTGATCATTCGTGTGGTTTTACAGGAACGGTTTTTTGACCACTCATTGTAATTCTCCTATTTTTATCAAAGTTTGTGAATCCTTTCGGGTATGATTTTCTATCCGTAGAAAATCAATTCACGTTTAACGATTAAAACTTAGGGGAAGTTGAGCCTCTCGTTGGTGGGAACGGGAGGCTATTTTTTTTCCAAAAATTATTTTTTAAAAATATTTCTTTCGCAATGCCATGTTAACTGTACTTTCCAAAAAATTAAGGAGGTCAATATGCTTAAATTTGAGGTATTTTAAAACAATCTCTATTTTTTGCGACTTCTGCTTTTTGAGCAAAGATATATTTAAATCAGCAATAATTTCAAGAAATACTTACAATAAAGACTTTTGACTAAAATATTTTACCACAATTTTTTGGGACAGTGTAGTTATTTATAAATCGGCTGAATAATTACGGATATTTTGTTCATCTTCGATCCGTAATGGAATTGGAATGAGAGTATCGTAACCGTTCACGCCAAACGTGAATAATTACATTTCGAAATACGGAGTTAATTCTTCAATAATTTCAGGACAACGATCCGCAACATTATTCGTTTCCCAACGGTCATCCGGTTTAACGTACAGTTCAAAACATTCCTCATACTTATATCCGCCGGACACTCTTCGATAAAACCAATTCGGAGTTACGATAACAGAATCGTTTTTGCCTGTAATCCGCAATCTCTTATGAATCATTTCCGTTTTTTCCCGAACAAGATTGAAAAACGGAGATTCGTTGTCGGATATATTGTTCAAAAAACAAGCCAGATCGCTTAACCCAAACAATGCCGGAATCCGAACCGTCGCCCCCAATCCGTCAGGAAATCGTACAAAAAGCGGCAATTGAACATTCTCGCTGTACAAATAATTATCGGCTCCAATCCTGCCGTGTTCCCCCAACGAAAAACCTCGCGTCGAAAACAACAGAAATAATGTTTCCTTGCCGAGTTCGTCGTTCTCAAGAAAATCCAGCAAACCGGCAAGAGCATCATCAAGAACGGCAACTCCGCCGCTATAAGTTTCCATGACCGATTGAATTTTATCGGGGTCAATTGTTGTTTCAATCCGGTTTTGCTGTTTTAGATACGGTTTTACATACGGCGGCTTTATGTACGGAATCTCAACACCGGAATAAGGTATTGGGTCTTCCTCTCCGCGATGCCTTTCACGATAAGATAACGGAAAATCCCAACGACCGCGAAAACCTTGTAAATGCGCCCAGAGAAAACAAGATTTTGCAGATTGTTTTTGTTCCCGAAATAAATCCAACGCGGCTGCAAATCCTATAAAAAATTGTGTTTCTTCCAAAGACGGAACCGGTTCCGAATCCTCAAACGGTTTCAAACGATACCGTTTATCAAAATCGTTGGCTTTGGCATGGAAAAAAATATCGTTATCATCCGTCAATAAAACCGTTCGTTCTTTTTGTTGCTTGAATTGCCAAAGAGAATCGAAAATCGCCGTCAAATCCGGCGTCTCCGCATAACAACGGTCAAACAATACCGATTGACTCGCTAATGTATCCAGTGTCGGTGTTTGAATCCAGGTATTCCCGTACGCACCAATCATCCCGTTGTGCAAACCATCAATGGAAAAACAAAAAATATTCATAATATGTAACTTATTACGGTAATAAAGGGAACAGACATTTTTATAACTATCAGGCGGAAAAGAAAAAGTTGCCGTTTACTTTTTGCTTATTAGTACAAATTTACCGGCGTGAATGACTGCATTTATTTTCGATACACGCTGATTGTTGCAAATTTGTTAAAATCCAAAATCATCAAGTTTAATTTCCTGTTGTTTTTCATTCGGATCGAAAGCCGGTTTGGCTTTACCGTGTTTTTCGAGACCGTCGATATAAATGGCACGAAAAGGTCGAACCGGACAAACATGTTCGCAGGCTCCGCAGCCGACACAAAGATCAGGATCAACTTCGGGAAGGGTCAATGATTTTGACGGATCGCCGTAAGGAATCATGTGAACGGCTCCGGTTGGGCAATGCTCCGCACAGGCTCCGCAACTCGAATCCTGCATCTCAACTACACAATTTTCTTTTACAAAAATCACTCGTCCGATTTGCAAAAGGTGTTTTTCCTCAATACTATCAATCTTCGTCAACGCCCGCGACGGACAAACTTCCGTACAAATCGTACAATCATAGTTACAAAATCCGTGTTCAAACCGGACAATTGGTTGCAAAAATCCGGCAAGACCAAGTTCCAATGTTGAAGGTGTAAGAATTTTTGCCGGACATTTGCTCACACAAAGATGACATGCCGTACATTTTTTGCGAAACAATTTTTGTTCAGCGGCTCCCGGCGGAAGAATGGGCGTTGTTTTTTTGTAACTGACCCGGCTGATACCGGTCGGCAAGGACGGATCAGGCGGAGGACTTGACGCCGCTACCGAACCGCCAACCGACGGCAGAAAAAATGAAAATACCGACCATTGCAAAAAATACCGCCGATGATTTCTTACTTGGCTGGAAACCGGCGCAACTTCCGTATGATGTTTCGGTAACGGCTCCGCCAATGACGGTTGCGGCGATAACAATTCCGGTTCTTTGGGTGTTGCGAAAAAAAGCGGTAAGGGCGTTGAATAAACAAGAGAATTACGTTTACAGGTTGAAAGGCAATTGAAACAAACAACACAACGCGACGAATCAACCGTTTTATTTTTGCTGTCGATACATTCGCCCTTGCAGGATTTTTCGCAAAGACCGCATGAAACACAACCGGATTTAAGACGAATTTTGTAATAGGAAAATCTTGAAATCAATCCGAGTGTTGTACCGACAGGGCAAACAGTATTACAGTAACGTCTGCCGAAAAAAAATGCGAGAATACCGGAGAATAATAGTATGAATAAAGCGAGTAAAAAAGCGGGAATGTTAATACTATTTGAAACGTAATAGAGCGAATCCGGTACAATCCATGCGAGAATATTATTTCCGGCAAGATAAACCGGACGGAAAATCCACGTCATAACACGTCCGAAATGGCTGTACGGATCAAGAACCGACACAACTACCGGCAGAAAAACAAGACCAAATACATAAACCGCCAATAATCCGTAACGTATCTTTTTCATTTCGGAACGGAATTTAAACCTGAACCGTTTACCGCGTAACAGTTTTGCCGGTCGTGAAAAAATGTCCTGTAAAATTCCAAACGGACACATTACCGAACAATAAACACGTCCGAACAAGAGTGTCAGGATAATCCAGAATACAAGGATTTTTGTTCCGGTTTGAAAAAACGTTCCGAAATCACAAATCAAAATTGCCGGCGTAATCTGAAAATGGGCAATCCAGTGTAATATTCTTGGAACAGTTTTAGTAAAGTCAAGAAAAAGAGCCGAAATTGCCGCAAAAAAAATCGCAGCAACAATAACTCGTAACCATTTGAAAGAAAACATAAACGTCAGGTAGGGTTAATAAACAATGGTGAAAATCAAACACGTTTAACGAATAATCATTTTCCGGCGAAAACGGCTATTCTGAGGTAACGGGGGTTGAAATGAGGTTTGTATTATAGATGAAAAACTTTAGAAATAAAAGACGTTTTTATCAAAAAATATTTTCTGCCAAAAATTTTATTTTTTACCGATTTTTCTAATTTTTTTTGATAACTGTACTTTCCCGAAATCTTGCTTTAAGTTGTTAATTCTTTAGTAATCTGT
>JAITQV010000299.1 GCA_031288765.1 Planctomycetaceae bacterium | reverse complement strand
GATATACCCGCGATTTCAAGCGAGGTTCGATTCCCGGATCAAAAAATATGGCAATTAATTCCAGCCTTACTGATCGTCAACAATTATTAAACGGCATTGAAAAAAACAAACGTATCGTTGTTTTTTGCCAAAGCTCCGGTTGCGGTTATTCTGATGAAGTTGCTCAATTTTTGAAGTTTAATGGATATTCTAATGTTGTTCTTTATCGTGGCGGTTACCGTGAATGGAGCAGAAAATTTGTTGCAAATTATCGATAGATTATGAAATCACTAACTATTTAATTTTTAAACATACTGTTTTCGCAAATTTTTATCTATTTTGACAATTTTCTGGAAGCTTGGATAAAATAAACGAATTACAAAGATATGAAATCGACAATTATTACATTTTTTATTTTTATCCATTCAAATTTCAGATTTAAATAGACAGTTACTTTATGAATGTTACTATAAAAACTATATCAAAATTTTCACTATTCGACGCCTATGATGTTATTGTAACATGGATGATTGGTTTAACATTTTTATTGGCAGGTATGGTGCATTGGGAAAATCCGTATTTTTTTCTTGGTTCGGTGTATGCTTATAAACTTGTCGATCCTGGTTTCGGGCAGATGATTGCTATTTCGTTGCCACTCATTCAATTGGTATTAGCGATTTTTTTGTTATCACGTGTTTTCATTGATGTAGCACACTTAGGAAGTTTATTTTTGCTTATTTGTTTTGCCACAATACAAACTTTAGCCTATTTACAGGGACTTGATATTTCTTGTGGTTGTTTCGGACCAGAGCATGAAATGATAATCGGATTTCGAACACTCTTTTTTGTTTATTCCCTTTTATTTTTTTCCTTAATAAGAAATATTGTTTGTTTGTTTTATGTCGGTAACAAGACTTATTGATATAATAATCCTTATTTTGTGATCGAACATGATTTGTGTTATCATTGCGTGCGGCAGTCATACCCGAATGATTACCGAACACCAAAATCTTGCCGCCGACAACATATCATTGGTGGAACTTCGGCTTGATTTTCTGCGTCGGGAACCTGATATTTACCGTCTGATTCCAAACCGTCCAACCGCAATTATTGTCACGGCACGGCGGACACAGGACGGAGGTCTTTGGCGCGATACCGAAGAAAAACGCCTCCAACTACTCCGATCGGCAATTGCCGCAACACCGGAATTTGTTGATTTGGAGGTTGATATTGCGGACAAAATTCCGCCGTTCGGACAAACACGCCGAATCATCAGTTATCACAATCAGGAGGAAACACCGGAAAATCTCGAAGCACTTTACCGTGAAATGTTGACGAAATCGCCGTACTTCATCAAAATTGCGGTCAATCCTAAAACGGTGGACGATATATTCCGGTTTGTTACATTTGTTCGGGAAAAAAACCGGAAAGCAAAACAACTTGGTGATAAGGGTGTTCGGGTTATTGGAATCAGCATGGGCGAAATGGGGAAAGCAACCCGGATTTTGGCGAAGAAATTTGAAATGCCGTACACTTATGCCACATTTTCCAAAGACCGGATGATTGCTCCCGGCATGTTGGTTTATAAAGAATTGCTTGATTTATATCATTACGATCAAACCGATACGAATACAACTGTTTACGGAATTATCGGCAATCCCATCGGACACAGTTTGAGTCCGTTAATTCACAACCGATCATTTATCGAACAAAAAATTAACGCGGTTTATGTTCCGTTTCCGCTGGAGGATAATAATGTTCCGGATTTTATTGATCGGGCAAGGGAATTTGACATTAAGGGTTTAAGTGTAACAATACCGCATAAGGTTGCGGTGATGAAGCATTTGACCAAGATGGATCCGGCGGTTGAGAAGATTGGGGCGTGTAATACGTTGGTGTTTCGGGACGGAGAGCGGCTTGGTTACAACACCGATTATGTTGCGGCGGTATCTAGTATTGAGGCGGCAATGGGCGGGAATTTTACGGACGAAAAAAGTGTTCTCGACGGCAAAAACGCATTGGTACTTGGAGCGGGCGGTGCCGGAATGGCGTTGGCGTACGGATTAAAAAAACGCGGCGTTTTAGTAACAATCACCGATATTAACGGTAACCGCGCTTATGATTTTGGGAAACATCTTGATTGTGAAATTGTTGATTGGAAATCGCGGGACAAATTGAAACAGGATATTCTTGTTAATTGTACACCGATTGGAATGCATCCGAATGTGGACGAAACGCCGTTTGAGAAAGCGGCGCTTCGTCCGCGAATGCTTGTATTTGATGCGGTATATAATCCTGAAAACACGTTGCTTCTTAAATTGGCGAGGGAAAAGGGATGTATTACGGTTTCCGGTGTTGAAATGTTTGTTGGTCAAGCCTGTTTGCAATTCAAGCTTTTTACCGGTCAAAAGGCATCGGCTTCATTGATGCGGAATCTTGTTCGTGATGCCATGTCTGCCGTTCATTAAATATTCCGTAACTCCGTGAGGTTAATAAATTCGTATTTATGCAACAACATATTGTACTATTATTCAGGACAAACCTCATTATTAGTTGATAGTGGAGAATTGTCCCTATTGTTCCTTTCAGTCCCTAAAGTTCCTTAAATTATTTTTTGGGGGATTTTGTGACTGATGGGGGATATTGGTGTTGACAGATATTGTTTAAAATGTACAATGTTCAAATATACAAAATTTCCGTTTTTTAAATTCAATGTTTAGGAGACTAAATTATATTTTAAAAAATAAGTAGTCCGAACAAAAATTCGGGTGAAAAAAATAATCGAGTACGTCAACAATACTGATGATCGCTTCGGCGAACAGTGATTTTTTACATGACAACCGGATTTCCGGGTAGAAAATTATTGTAGTTTGATAAAGTTGCGTAGCTCCCGTAAAAGGAGCGTCGCGTATCAAACTACGGGTATAATTCAGTATTACATTTTAACACATGTAATACACCACTTTTGTCGGTGGGAGTAAATCTGTCATCAGTAACGTGTCGCTCCTGACAAAGAGTGACATTTCTGTTGCCGTTTCTCGGCTAATGTTTGTTTCCCACTTTCAGCAACAACAGATTATGCGTTTTGTAATCTGTTAATATGTTACCTTTTTTCTTTAAGGAGAAAAAATTATGTTTGAATGTTTATTTAACCTTGTGCCGTTTTTAACGGCAATCCTGATAGCATCTTTTATGCTATTAACCTTGTTGTGTGCCGGCGGTAATTTCCGTTCGAAGGTTCGTCGAACCGAATACCGAAACGGATTTACGCTGGTGGAGTTACTTGTGGTAATTGCGATTATCGGAGTGTTAATCGCGTTACTGTTACCTGCGGTTCAAATGGCGCGTGAAGCCGCAAGACGAATGCAATGCGCTAACCATCTGAAACAAACCGGTATTGGACTTCACAACTTCCACGATACCTACAATGGTTTACCGCCGTTTTCCATCGAAAAACAACGCCCCGGCTTTTGGGTTCTTCTCACGCCGTTTATCGAACAACAACCCATCTATGATTTTATCAGAGGGTTCAAAATCGGAAGTAGAGAAGGTTTCAATGTTGATTTTACCCTTGCGAATGCTCACGGTCCCTCGGCTATAGGCGATACTTTGTGGGGAAATATCAGCGAGGAGCAAAAAAAGCAACTCGGTTCCATTCCGATTTTGAAATGTCCGTCAAAGCGCAGTGGTGTTGCTTATACGGAAGGTCATACTACTACATCAGGTTCAACGGGGCGTCCCAATGGCGGAGCCGGTCCGCAAGCAGATTACTGCCCGTTACTCTATCTAAGAGCCAATGCGGCAAATATTCCCGCCGGATATACAACCATGGAAGGTTATGTATCTGCCATGTATTATTGGCAGTTTACCAGTTCACGTATGACTTTTTACTCAAACAATGGACAAACCAAGTTTGCAAGTTCCCCATTCACTCTCGCGCTAATCAATCCCGATGATTCAACTACCTGTTGGTCAACCGGCTTTTCAGATGGTAAATCGGCTCAATGCAATTCGTGGATGCCGCCAAATTCTTTTACCAACTGGACAGACGGAACAAGTAATCAGTTTGTTGTTCCTGAAAGATACATTACACCGGATAATTTGGGAAAATGCGAATGGCAAGGCTCTCCTGATTGCAGCGCATTTTATGTTTCCAATAGCAACAGCGATAATGCTGCAGTTGTTTGGATGGGAAATTTCGATATTGGTTTGGTTAAACGAGCAGATGATATTATTGGGAAAGGCTCCAATGGTCCCCAAAATGAAAGAACGTATGGAAATTATACGAACCATTATGGACCCGGCAGTTATCATCCCGGAATTTGTCCGTTCCTCAAAGGTGATGGTTCCGTGTCATCAGTCAGTAACAATACCGCCAATATTATTCTATTGATGTTGACGGATACTCAAGACGGCGGAACTGTTGCACTGCCGTAAAAAATAGTTGTTCAATAATGTCAGGGAAGTTTTGATGATGTAACGTCAAAACTTCCGTCACCTTTTTGTTTTTAATTTTTATGAAACGATTTTATTTTATTGTATTATGTTTACTTGTATTTTGCGGTTGTGGTCAAGGCAAACGAGTGGGCGGTACGGTTAAATATGATGACGGAGCACCGGTTACAAACGGTATGGTTACGTTTATCAAAATGCCGCATCAATGGATTGGCACAATCAATAAAGACGGCAGTTACGAAATGTACGAATTGAAACCGGGTGACGGTGTTCCGCCGGGAACCTATCAGGTTACTGTTTCGGCTTCGAGCGATGTCGGTCCCAATACAACACCGGTTTATCTGGTCGATCCGAAATTCAACAATCCTGAAACTTCCGGCTTGACATGTAATGTGAAGGAAAATACAATTTTCGATATTACCGTCACAAGACCAAAAGAATAATAAAAATGAAAAAAAACATGTGTTCTCTGCAAAAGAGATTGTAAGCTGTTACACCATTATAAAAGGAGAAAACAAATGAATATGTTGAAACTTATATTGGCAAATGTTGTTGTCTGTACTGTTTTATGTTTTTTCGGTCAATCCGTTTGCTGTTCCAACGATTCCAATCAATCGGGTTTGGATGGAATTGTAGTTTGCGGCGGCGATAAAGTGTACATTATCGACGAGAAAACTTCCGACAATACCAATGTCAATATCGTTTGGCAATGGCAAGCCTCCGAAGCTCAATCACAATTACCGAATGATTATCGGAAATTGATTGCATTGGACGAATGTAAACCGGTCGATAATAATACAAAATTGTTGTTAACAGGCGGCAACGGTTTATTGTTGTTGGAACGGAAAACAAAAAAATGTCTCTTTTTTGCGTATGTTCCGGCAGTTCATTCCGCTGATTTGTTGCCGGATAATAAAATTGTTGCCGCTCTCTCCATTCATCCGAATCGTGAAAAAGGAAACAGTATTGAAGTCTATGATATTCGCCAACCGGGAAAAGTGTTGTTCAAAGATGCGTTGCATTCGGGACACGGAGCGGTTTGGATTTCCGAACGTCAACGTTTTTACGCACTCGGTTTCGATGAGTTACGCGAATATTCTTTGAAAAATTGGAACACCCCTTCGCCGGAATTAAAACTTGAAAGGAGTTGGAAAATTCCGGTCGAAAGCGGTCATGATTTATTTTGTGTTTCCAAAAATGAACTTCTGGTCAGCGGTCACGAAGGCGTGTGTTCGTTCAACATCGAACAGGAAAAATTTACACCTTTCAAACCGCTTCAATCCGTGCCTAATGTTAAATCGGTTAATTACATTCCCGAAACAGGTAAACTGCTTTATACGAAAGCGGAAGAAAGTTGGTGGACACACAATATTTATCTGGAAAATCCCAACAAAAAAATTACCCTGCCCGATTTGAATATCTACAAAGTCCGTATGATAAAATATTTTGAACAATAATTTTTTAACAATAATATTCTTCCCGAATGTTATTAAAACAACAATACTATTAATGATACGAAAGGAGATTCGGCAATGAATAAAAAAATGACTCGCCGAAACGCATTGATGTTTATGACCTCAATATTAGGGACGACAGCGTTACATTATCCGCTTTTTGCCGGAGATAGAGAGATTCTGGAAAAGTGGAAAGTTGGTCGTCATCTTGGTATCCGTTTTCAACCGCTCGAAAAATTGGAGCTGGAAAAAGTACGAAAAGCGGGATTCCAATGTATTGAACTGACAATTGACCGTAACGCTTATGCCCAAACAACCGAACCGCAACGCCTCGAATGGTACACGGCTCTGAAAAAACAAGCCGATACACTTGGTCTTGAACTTCGTTCACTTCATGTTCCGTTTGCCGGAATTTGGGATATTTCCGTACAGAATGAAGAAGCCCGAATTAAAGCGGTTCAAAATACAATCCCGTTTTTTGAACTGAAAAAACTTTTGGGTGTTCATTTTTACAATATTCATCCCAGTGCGGAGCCTATCAAAGATGAGGAACGTTCCAAACGGTTGGAGCAATGTATCAAATCTTTTAAGGAACTTGCTCAAGCCGCCAAAACGAAGGGTGTTTGTATTGTTGTCGAGAATTTGCCGCGAACATGTTTGGGTAATACCAGTACGGAAATTATCAAAATTGTTGATACCGTCGGCGAACCGGAAACCGTTCGGATTTGTTTTGATTCAAACCATACGCTCAAAGAAAAACCGGAAGAATTTGTTACCGCTGTTGGAAATCGAATTGCTTCGACTCACATGAGTGATTATGACGGGCTTGATGAAAAACACTGGCTTCCTTACGAAGGAATTATCAATTGGAATGCGGTTGTTTCGGAACTTATCAAAACCGGTTATCCCGGTCCCTTCGCTTTCGAAACAAGCCGTTTCAAAGACCGTAACGCTTCAAACGATGAAATCTTTGCCGCTTGGATTCGTATCAAAAATTCCTTCTAACCCTTTTGTACTATTTCAGCGGATTGTTCATAATCCATCCGTTTATTTCAATAGAATACAAAACGAACCTTATTTTCAACCTTATTTTTCCAAACAAAACAACCTTTGTAGTTAATAACTAATAGTGGATAGTTTATAGTGGAGGACGCAAGCGGAATTATTGCTGCAACATGTTTAATCCGCTTGCGAACTATTAACTATCCACTATTAGTTATTAACTACAAAGGTTGTTTTGTTAGAAAATCCGGTAGAAAATAAGGTTTGTCCTGCGTAATAGTTTGACAAATCACCGAATAGATACAAATGATTTTCCATTGATGTTAAATTAGGAAAAATAGGAGGTTTGTCCTGAGTCATTGTTCAACAAATGACGGAATTGAGATGAAAAACCGAAAAAAACATGCGAAAGACAGCTTTTATCACATCTGTAATGGTTTTCATCACATCTGTAATAAGTTTCATCACATCTGTGATAGGTTTCATCACATCTGTAATAGGTTTCATCACATCTGTGATGGTTTTCATCACATCTGTGTTTTCCGGCTTTTGTAACACTTTTTTTCCTTCTAAGCCCCAAGAGCAAGATTAGCGAATAGTGTCGCAAGCGGGAATTGTTTGTTGCAACGTATTAACTCCGCATGCGGCACTCTCGACTCTCCACTAATCTCCGTCCCGTTAAGGACGGCATGTTGGCAGAAAAAAAAAGTTATAAAAAATATTCTTTGATTGTCCCCGATTGACGAGGATTTGAATTTTCGGGAAAATAAAAGAAAGTTGTTTACCTGTTGCTGACAACATCATCGTATTATCAAAGCCGAATTGATTGAATTGTTGAAAATCCGTATCGCACTTCGAAACCGGAAAATGATCAACAGGTTGAAGCTTTGCTGACATCGGATTAGGTTCGGAAAATCAGACAAGCCAATGGATTTCTTGAATCGGAAAAACATTGGCAAAGAAAGAAACTCCAAAAAACAAAAAAACAAACCAACAGAATCGTTTTTGCCGCAGTAATATCGTTCCCGTTTTTGAAACGTCAATCTTTTTGAGAACACAAAAGATGCGAATCTCCATTATTCTATTAATCATATTGTTTCCGGTTTTGACCGTTTGTACATTTGCGGAATGTTTTTTATTGGACATTCCGCTTCCGATTACCGGTCAGGCGTCGCACGCAATTGCGCAGTCTTTGGAGCGAACTATTTCGGAAATTCAAAAGACGCACCGTACAAAAATCGATCCCGCAGACGAAAATTCGGAACCAAAAACACCGGAACCGGAAACAACACCGACTATTATTCTCCGTTTCAGGGTTGATGCGGATCAAGAAGAATTTGGTCGCGGCAGTTCGTTTGGAGCGTGTTACGAATTAGCCGACCTTCTTGTCAGCGAGAAGTTTCACGGAATCCGAACCGTTGCGTATTTCCCTCAATCGGTTCAGGGACATGTTTTGTTGGTCGCTTTAGCCTGTAATGAACGTATTGCAGCGGAATCAGCCGAAATCGGCGAAGCAGGGATTGACGAAACGAATATTTCCGATACCCAACGGCAGGCTTATCACGAAATATCAAAACGGCGGCATGTTTTTCCTCCGGCGGTAATTGACAAATTACTCGATAAGCAAACCGAATTGCTTCAGGTTGAAACAGAAAAAGGGATTCGTTTGGTTTCGCCTCAGGAAACCGAAGAACTCCGGCGAACAGAAACTTTCGTTGCCGAACCGGTAACATTAATTGCTTCCGGTGCTCCGGGACTTTTTACTGCGGATGCCGCACGGAAATTCGGTCTGATAAATTTGATTGCAAATGATCGGGTTATTTTAGCGCGGGGGCTTGGGTTTCGACCGGATGACATTAAAAATGCGCCCGTTTCCAGTGAACAAGGTCATGCGGTTCGTATTGATTTGGCTGGTTTAATGAATAATGACAGAGTCGGTTCGGCAATTCGGAGTATTCAAAAGGCATTGGAGCCAAACCCCGTAACAATTAACCAGCGAAATATGGGAACGGTAAAAGTCGATTTTCTCTGTATATACATTGACTCGCCCGGCGGTAACATCGAAGCAAGCCTGAATATGGCATCGTATCTTGCCCGTAATATTGATTCGACAAAAGTCCGAACCGTTGCGTATATTCCCTATCAAGCCCGATCCGATGCTGCAATTATTGCGTTAGCCTGTGATGAAATTGTTCTCGGTACCAATGCAATACTTGGCGGTGACGGCGCCGTTGTCTTTTCCGAATCACAAATTGCCGATGCCCGGCAAACGATTCGCGATTTTTTGTCACATGAAACAATCCGTTCATGGTCATTACCGGCGGGTTTTATTGATTCGGAAATTGAAGTTTTCAAGGTAACCCGTTCAGGGCGATTGACCGACTATCTCTGTGATGAAGAACTTAAACAGTTGCCCGATGCCGAACTCTGGAAAAAAGGGGAAATTGTTAAAGAAAAAGGGAAACTGCTTCGGATTGTCGGGGGAAAAGGGGAACAATATTTTGTTGATCGAACGGCGGAAGATTTTACTGAATTTAAATTTCTTTATGGTCTTGAAAACGACATATTATTAGTTGAACCGACTTGGGCTGACCAATTGGTTCAATCTCTTTCTTCGCCGGGCATGTCTATGATTATTTTGATGATTGTTTTTCTGGCGGTGTCGATTGAAGCCCAAACACCGGGAGTTGGTATTGGCGCCTTTATTGCTGCGGTGGGAATTGTTCTGTTCTTTTGGCTTCATTTTCTTGGCGGTACGGCTGGATGGCTTGAAGTGTGTCTCTTTTTGGCGGGGGTTGTGTGTGTATTGCTCGAAATATTTGTACTTCCCGGTGTTGGAATTTTTGGGATTGGCGGTGCCATTACGATTATAATTTCGCTGGTTCTGGCAAGCCAAACGTTTATCATTCCGCAAAATTCGTATCAATTCTTGCAGTTACGGAATTCACTTTTGATTCTTGCTGTTTCGGGAACCGGAATTTTGATACTCAGTAATATCTTGATTCGTACCGTACATAACGCCAACAAACCCAAAGACACCGCCTTGATTCGGGAAACAGAAAAACTGGCTCATTACGAACCTCTTCTCGGTCAAACGGGAGTTACGATAACGCCGTTGGTTCCTGCCGGAAAAGCAATGATCGGCGGTGAACCTATTAACATTGTTTCCGACGGCGAATTGATTGAAAAAGGGCAAACAGTCAAAGTTGTCGAAGTGATCGGTTATAAAGTTGTTGTTCGAAAAATTGAAACGGCAGACAATGTATAAAATACGAAACAACAAAAATAATTGCAACCGTTCACGATAAAGACCCAAAGTTTGCCAATCTTATGATTACTTATTTTTGTACTGATAAACTTCTATTAGGGGGAAAAAAAAAGTATCATTAAAATATGAACAATTTTTTGACGGGATTCACCGGATTTTTTAATTAGTTTCTGTTGCCTATCGGCGAAAGGTTTTATATTTATATCGAGACCTAATTTTTGATACATTTGTTGTTTGTAAAATTCGTTATTAGAAAACGTACAACCGGTTTTTTGTACAAAAAGTCTAAAGCCATTCTCATCGGTTGCCAACTCCTTTGGATAATACTTCTCCTCGACATAACGCAAAAAATCAATTTGACCGTCTGATGTCAAAGGTTTGATAATCCGTGTTGTTTTTTCGGAAATCACAAGCGGCGGCGTATAAATACAAATACG
>JAITQV010000246.1 GCA_031288765.1 Planctomycetaceae bacterium | reverse complement strand
CCGTATTTGTTGATTTGATTTTCGAGGCTTTGGTTGTTGATTTTGTTGCGTATTAAAATATCAATATCATAAGGGACATTCGATTCTTCAAATTGTCCCCTCAACGACGCAAGATCAGAAAATACAAGATCATTGCCTTCCAACACAAAATCCACATCCGAATCCCGCCGAAAATTCCCTTTTGCCCTTGAACCAAATAACAAAACACGCTCCACCTTAGAACAAGACGCAAAAATCGACCGTAACTCCGCTCTGTATCTTTCCGTCAAACCGTCATTCATTTTCCGTTACCTTTTCATTCAATTTTTCAACACACGCCCGAATCATCGGAAACAATATCTCTTTAATTTTTGGAACAGCATCGTTTGCCGTTTTTTCATCGTAGATATGAGCGAATTTATTTCGTGACTCAAGAGCGTGTAACCATTGATCTACATTTTCGAGCAATGTGTACTGATAGGCTTTTTTAATTGTTTCACGCGGCGTTTTTGTATCAATTCCTTCTTCGTACAGATAATCTTTCAAAGTTTTCCAGCAGAGTTCAAACACCAATTCATACAACTTGACAAGTCCGGCAAGTTCCAACTCGTCATAATAATTCCGCGCACACGCCGATTCAAAATGTTTGAATACGTTATTTAAGTTTTTGAGCCGTTGCTTCCAACGTGATTCCGTATCCATAAATATTCAGTTTTTCAACATCTCAACTGTTCAGACTGCCCCGTAAAAATTCCATTGCGGCAATACTGTTCATGTCGGCGATTTTTCGTCTCAATTCCGCATTCTGTTGTAATTCGCTATCGGAAAAGAGATATTCTTCGTGTTGTGTGCCGCTTTTATGAATGTCAATAGCGGGCCAAACACGTTTTTCCGCCATAAGACGGCTGAGATGAATTTCCAAATTCCCAGTTCCGCGAAATTGATGATAAACCGCGTTGTCAACAGGATTTTCCGTTTCAACCAATACCGAAGCAAGAATTGTTAAAGAACCGCCGCCTTCGATTTTACGCGCGGAACCGAATAATTTCTTGGGAGCCTGCAAATTCAGGGACGCAAGGTCAAGCGGATGATCGGTATTCCACGCCAGCGAAAGCCGCGTAATAGAATCAAGAAAAATAAAAACATTTTTGCCGTATTCAACCATACGTTTAGCTTTTTCAAAAACGATTTCCGAAACATGAATATGCCGTGCGGGAACTTCGTCGAAAAAAGAACAGATGACTTCACATCTCGGACCTTTTAATTGCCGAATCATTTCGGTGGCTTCTTCGGGGCGTTCATCAATTAACAATACAAAAACATAAATGTCGGGATAATTCCTCTGAACCGCCGACGCCATTTTCCGCATGAGAACGGTTTTTCCGCTTCTCGGCGGGCTAATCAGCAAACCGCGTTGCCCGAAACCAATAGGAATCAGACGGTCAATAATTTTTGTGTCAACATCAAGATCGTGGGACAAGACAATTCGGGTGTTTGGATGAACCGGAGTCAAATGATCGAAATGAGGACGGCTGTGAAGAATATTCGGTTCTTCGTGATTGATGGCTTCAACACGAAGCAACGCAAAATAACGTTCATTTTCTTTCGGCGGTCGAATTTGCCCTGAAACAGTACAACCTTTACGAAGCCCAAAACGTCTTATTTGGCTTGGTGAAATATAAATGTCGTCCGGACAGGAAATATAATGATAATCGGGACTTCGCAGAAACCCGAATTGGTCGGGAAGAATTTCCAATGTTCCCTCGCCAAACATTAACCCGTTTTCTTTGACTCGGCGGCGAATAATCTGGAAAATCAATTCCTGCCGTGTCGAATTTTCAGACGTGTTCTCGATTTCCAGACGGCGCGCTTCAATGATCAATTCCTGAACAGACATTTTTTGTAAATCGCTCAGGTAAGTTGTATCGCCGTGTTGCTTTAGTTTTTCAAAGGTTTCGTCGTAATTCGGTTCAACAAATCCTTGATTCCGTTCTTTCGACAGAATTTCCGCAAGACAAAGCGGTTCACCTTTTTTGCCGACAGCCCCTAAAGAAAAAGGAATCGAACAGGGAGGTTCTTTTTCATTTTTTTGAGAAACAGCCGGATGATCAGCCGAACCCTGAGCGGGATTGGGAGAGCCGGAATCTTTCTCCGGCGTAACAGCAACCTCAGAAGATTCGTCTGTTTCGGGAAAAATTCCATATCCGAACGGGTTCTTTGTTTTCGTGCGATCTTTTATCATTTGTACAATTTCCTATTAGTTATCGATAGGATAAGTTTGAGGGATTCACCTTAGAGCGAATCTACGGAGATTATAAACGTGAGAGTAGGAAAAAAAGATTTTGTTTTTAGCCGCAACAATCTCTGACTTGCCATATCCGGTTAAGAATCGTAAATAAAGACTCTAAAATTATTGTTAATATATTAAATACCGACAACAGTGTTCTATTCGAACAGTGTTTATTTTTCAAAGTTTATTTCTAAAAGTTCGGACGGTATGGTATCAGAACTTCAGAATTTTGATAAGGGTTAAGGTTTATTTGATGATTTTGACTTTGCTAATTTGACGTTCTAAATTAACTTTCTAAATTGACTGTCTAAATTTTGCCAAATTTTTTTAACATGGTCAAGTGTCTCGTCAGGATTTCCTGAATTATTGATAATCCAGTCTGCGGAGCGGCGTTTTTTTTCGATATCGAGTTGTGAGTGTTCGCGGGCGTCCAATTCTGTTTGTGTCCAACCTCGTTTTTGAGTTCGGGCAAGCCGGATTGATCGGGGAGCGTCCACAAAAACAAGGTAATCAACACGTTGTTCCCAATGATGTTCCAATAAAAGCGGTGCATCCAAAATCAGGTAACGGCATTGCGATTCGGAAAACCGGCGGATTTGATCTTCGATTTTTCGGGTGATATGAGGGTGAACCAAAAAATTCAAAAAACGGAGTTCCTCGCAACCGGTTTCCGACGGATCGAACACGATTTGAGCCAACGCTTTTCGATTGAGTTGACCGTTTGCGTCAAAAATGCGGTCTCCCCAACGATTTCGGGCGGCGGTTTGAACATCGGGGTATTGTAATACTTCGTGACCGATTTGGTCGGCGTCAATTCGTTCGGCTCCCAGTTGGCAAAACATTTCCGCAACAGTGCTTTTCCCGCTGCCGATTCCGCCGATTAAACCAAGTATTACCATGAAAGTATTAGCATCGAAAACCCATTTCGGAACGAACAAATACACAAAACCAATTTCAAAAACCGTTAAAACAATGCCGCATCCATTCCGAAAATAACCTGTTAAAGATGCAACACCGAAAAGTAATAGAATGATTATGAATTGAATCGGGGTAAAAGTCAATCCTTCCTACCGGAAAACAGTGTGAGATAACCAAAAAATCCCAAATAAACATAATATTCCAACATATTTCAACGAAACTTTTATCCTTTCAATATTGACACCAATGTTAACACTGAATCTTAACCCTGCAAGGGGTGTGATGTGTATAACCGTAGGTGGAGCGAAGCGTAACCTACGGATCGGAATTTCCCAACCCGATATAAAAACAAAAGGTAGGCAATCGTTCGCCGAGGATCTTTCACCCAACGATTGCGTCGGCGTAGCCGACCGTGAATTTGTACAATGTTGGATGTTTCGATTGCCTAGGGCTGAAAGCCCTATTGTTGGGATAAATCACTGAATAGATACAATTGAAAAACTTCAATTACCAATTTCAGGGCTACATTAACCGATTAAAGAATTTCAATTAACGTTTGAAGAACTTCAATTACTAAATGAAAAACTTCAATTGCCAAATGGAGAACTTCAACCGCCAAATGAAGAACTTACTGACCGATTGAAGAACTTCAATTGCCAATTGAAGAACTGCAATTATCAAATGAAGAACTTCATTAACCAATTGAAGAAGCGCATAATCGGTTGAAGAACTACAATTGACAAATGAAGAACTTCGGCGACTCAATGAAGACCTTCAATTCCCTATTGAAGAACGTTAATGTACTTTATTGTTTTGATTTTTCCCGCTCGTTGGACAATTAATTTGCCCCCTCTTTTATAAAGGAGAACCCCATGACAACAAATAACACCGTATATATGCTCCAAAAAGACGGCGATTTTCTCTCATGGGCAAAAACAATTCACCGGAAAAGGAATAAAATTGAATTTTTTGTATCAATCTATTAAATAAAAAATCCTGTCAATTCAGTAAATCATGTCTCCACATCATTCATTTCCATCGGTGGATGCATCCGGCTCCACTGATTTATTTGCAACTGCTTTGAGTCATGTTACAATTTCTGAAAAAATTGTTTCAAGTTTCTGAATATCCGCATCGGCAAGATTCGTGAGA
>JAITQV010000225.1 GCA_031288765.1 Planctomycetaceae bacterium | reverse complement strand
TTGTATTGACATCAACACCGGCATTTATCAGCTCTTTCACTTTTTCAAGATTACCCTTTTTTACAGCGTCAAAAAGAATTTCTTCCGGCGTTGCATGAACATTGGTTTGATTGTTAGTTCGCATATTATTTAATAACTGTCTATATTTATCAATTACAGAAAATAGTATTAACCCCTGAATACACAAAATACACGGGATTTTATTTTACTATATTCTATCGAAACTTGTTATCCTAACAATCCTTATACGATCCAAAAAATAAATTAACGGTTTCCGCCTGATTATTAATTTCCGAGTATTTAGCGGTTAATAAAACAGACCGCTGCTTTTCAATTTGCCGGTTCATTTTTGCGGATAACTTGCAATATTTGCAATCCGGTGTAAAATAATCAAACTGTTTTTTCCCGACAATGTTAACAAGATATTTTATTTAAAAGATACGGTTTTAATATGAGAACGATTTTTGGGGGTTCGATACTATTTTTATTTTTGACGGGTTTGGTTTTTGCTCAGGAATCTCCCTTGCGTGCGCAACTTGAACAGGGATTGAATTACCGTCCTGTTCAAAGTGATACGGTTATTGATATTCCGTCGGAACAAGATGCCAAACTCTGTGAAATCAAGGTCTCCGACGACAAACGCGGACTTATTATTCTTAGTCCGCAGAAAAATACGCTTCGTGTTTTTTCAGACGCCAACAATGACGGACGTGTTGATCAATGGTCGTATTTTCAAAACGGTGTTGAAGTTTACCGTGACATCGATTCCAACGGTAACGGTAAAGCCGACCAATACCGTTGGCTCAATAATGCGGGAACTCGTTGGGGAATTGACGCCAATGAAGATAAAATGATCGATTATTGGAAAGAAATCTCCGCTGAAGAAGTTTCACGCGAAATTGTGTCGGCTCTGGCGGAAAACGATGTTGCCCGTTTTTTGCGTGTGGCACTGAACGAAGAAGAACTCAAAGAACTGACCCTCGGCGAATCCCTGAATAATGCTGTTGCAAAAAAGATTGCCGCAATGCAAAACGGCTTTGCCGATGCGGTTCAATCCGTGGCGCTGAAAAACGGTAACGCGGTCGAATGGTATCAACTCAATGCGGTTTTGCCGGGTGTTGTGCCGAGTAATGATCGGAGTAACCGTAAAGACCTTTTCGTTTATGAAAATGCAATGACAACAGCAGGTGACGGCGAAAAAACAGTTCAGATTGCCATCGGAACATTGGTGAAAATTGCGGACAATAATTGGCGGATTATCGATTTACCGAAAATTTATGACGAAAACCAACTTTCTTATACGTTTATTTTACCGGCTGCCGCTCAAGCAAGTTCCGCTCCGGCAAGTAATGAAGTGGTTGCTTTAATGAACGAATTTCAGGAAATTCAATCGCAAATTCCCAAACTTCCCGCCGAGCAGCGCCCCGCAAAACATAAAGAGGTGATTAGCCGGATTATTCGGATTATTGCTAAAGTCTCAACAGAAGAAGAACGTGAAAATTGGATGCGTCAATTGGCTGATACAATTATGGCGGCAACAAGCCGTAACGAATTTCCCGAAGGCGGCGAACAAATGGAAACTCTGTTCAAAACAGTAAACAAACCCGGTAACGAAGAATTGGCGGCTTATATTCGCGGGCAGCAAATTATGACCGATTATTATTTGGCAATGCAAACCGGCGGCGATAATATGCGGGCGTATTCAAAATGGCTTGAGAATCTTGAAACAATGGCAACGGAATTTGAAAAAACAGATGCCGGAATTGAAGGAATGATGCAGTTAGCCACGCATCGTGAAATGTCCGCCCGTTCCACAGAGGAACCGCTCAAATGGTACAACAAAGTCGCCCAACTCGCCGCCGGAAAACCACTCGGTGAAAAAGCAAAAGGCGCAATCCGCCGATTAACTGCAACAGGAAAAGAAATTCCGTTTCAGACAACCGATGTTTCCGGCAAACCGTTTGATATTGTTGCGCTTAAAGGTAAATTGGCGCTGCTTTGTTTCTGGGATGCTTCCACATTATCCTCGCTTACTCTTATCAAACCGGTTGTTGATAAATTTACCGATGCCGGATTGCAACCAATCAGCGTGAATTTGGACGCTGACCCGCAAACAATGAAAACTTCGGTTGCCCAAGCCGCTCTTTCTTGGACGCAACTTTACACGCCGGGCGGACTCGAAAGTCCAAATGCTGTTTATTGGGGTATTTCAATGCCGCCGTGTATGATTTTGTACGGCAAAGACGGCAAAGTCATTCAAACCAATATCCAATCCGCCGATGAATTACAACAAGTTATGACCGAAATAACAAAGTAAATCATTCCCGTAATTTTTATCTACAAAAAATATTTTCGTTTCGCAACAACATGTAAATACGAATAACGTTGGAAACGCGTAAACGGTTACATGAAACAGCAAAATGATTATCTCGCCGTTTTGAATTTCGCGTTACGTTTCGTTTAACGCGACGCTGCAATTTTTTTGGCAAGATGCAAACGAGCACGGCGGCTGTACAATTTTTCTTCACGAATCCTTGCCAGTTCCGGTGTATTGAACGGGCGGGCAAGTGCGTTGGCTAATTGTTCTTCGGCTCTTGCAACATCAAGATTTTTCGACGGCAACGCATGTAAGGAAAGCAGCGCAACAGTATTATCAAGAATTTCAACAAAACCGCCTTCGACATAATAACTTGCCAACTGATTATCTGTTCCGGTAATACGCAGTTCACCGGCTCCGAGTCTGGCAACTAACGGCGTATGTCCCGGCAACACTCCGTATTCACCGTCAATCAACGGCAAAACCACAAAGGTTGCATTCATATTCAAAACGGTCTTTTCAGGGGTTACAACTAAACATTTCATGGTAATTAAAAATTGTAAAAGGTGTTAATCGTAATAGTAATAATTGCAAACAGAATCATTTTAACGAAACAAGCTTCAATCCGTCAATATTTTCAAAATGTTTTCGATTAAATGTTGCTAACGGTATATTATTAGCAATCGAAGTTGCCGCAATAAATAAATCGGAACTTTCAACTTGCAGGCGGTTTTTTCGTAATTTTTGTGAAAGTTCTGCCGCAACATAAGCTGTGTGTTCATCAAAAGGAAATAAAACGACTTTCTTTAGAAAATCCTGCCAAAATTCCCGATTAGTTTCACTAATACCAGAAAGAATTTCAAATAAAACAATTGTTGAAATAAAAATATTTTCATAACGAAATATCAGTTTTGAATATAACGATATTGATTTATTTTTTGCACGAAAATATTCAATTAAAACACAAGTATCTACATTGACACCGGGCAACATTGATCAATCTCCTTTTTAGTTTTAAGCATCAGTTGAATTTCCTCTTCACTAATAATGGGACCTTGCATCAGGAAATCATAATATTCCTGTTTTGACATTTTATTTTTGTTTTTGTTTTGGCTTAGTTCTTGTATGAGCAAATTCTGTTCTGCCGGCGAAAGCTTCCTCGCCAGTTCAAAAACTTTATTATAGTCA
>JAITQV010000201.1 GCA_031288765.1 Planctomycetaceae bacterium | reverse complement strand
CTTTGGGGGAGGAAGTTGGCTTTGGGGAGATATTTTTTGTTGGGAAGATGTTTTTGGGCAGAATTATTTTTTGGGTTGGGAATTTTGACGCAAAATGAGAGAACGGTGAAGGTGGAATAAACAAAAACTTGGTCTCGTCTTGTATTTGAGATAACTTTTTTTGTTTTTTTGCGTACCTTCTTCGTGTTGTAACACGAAAGATTGTGTTGCGAATTTCTTTGATCTTGCCGATGTCGTAGTTGCACGATTCCAAAAAATCGAATATTCGCAGCAAAACAAAGAAGCCCGAAAGTAAAATGCCCGTCGTATAAGGCTTGTTGCGTTTATGCGTTTTGCCGCTCAAACGAACAAGTAAATCCTTAAAGTCGATGGATTCGGGAGTTGATACTCATTGCAATTGCCCAATGAGTACCAACGCCATTGATGCCGCCAATAAACGGAGCATAATTGCCGAGCCCGTTGTTTGCTGCCAATGTTCCATCTCCAACCCGGCACTCTTCATCTGCTTGAAATACGTTTCGATATTCCAGCGACAATAATAACATAACGCATCTGCTTCACGGTCTATTACATAAATGAGCGGACGCGATAAGTGCAACGATTTCCCCGTCTCCATCAGCGGTAAAACTTGTTTCAAATGCGGTTTATCCGTAACCGGTGTTTCACCGATCGTGTGAACCGTTTCCGTCTGACACAACGACAAAACCGGTAACGAATTCGGTGGCGGATTCGGAAAATCGACCACAATATCGAAACCACAAAAGAGTTCTGAAAAGACAAGCAATTCTCCGCCCATACAAGCAAACTCCGGAGGTTCGACAAAATTTCCAAGGAATTGCAATTCGACTGATTCCACTACAAAAAGTGGTACGGAATTTGTTACCGTCACAAACAACGGAACACTACTCGGAAAAATATTTAATACCATATTACCATACCATAACAAATTCTAAAAATTAGGCAAAAACTATGCAAAAAAATGTGTAGATACTTTTGCTGCTAAACCGGTGATTCGATAACTTCAATCGCCGGTATGTTTTTTATCTCTTAATTTTTAATTGTATAACTAATTCCTTCGTAATTTGTAACGGCACGGAAAATGTTTGGAAATTTTTCCGGTTTGCGGTAAATGATAAATTGCCTGCCGGAAAAATCTAAAACCGCCGGAATAAGACGAAAATCAGACAATTACTTGCGAATCTTCCGGCAATTTGTTATCTTATTCGGTAAGAATTATTTTGAATTGTCTTTTGTCTTTTTTATTTAATTTTTATAATATTTCGGCGGAAATTTTATGTATCCGATTAAATTCTTTGTAACAGCGATATTCTGTTGTATTTTTGTTTTACCGCTTTTTGCGGAACAGAACCCGGAAATTGATTCGGTTCGGGTTGGGATTGAGGGATTCTACAAAAACGGTCTTTGGACGCCGATTACTGTTGAATGGGCGGGAATAGAAAACCAACCGATTACTATTTCGATTTCCTGTTTGGATTCCGACGGCACACCCATTATTTACCGATACGCCAATCCGTTTCGTACAACTCCGAACCGGACATCGGTTTACGCTAAATTGGGACGAAAAACAGGAACATTGACCGTTAAAATAGAAACACAAAACGGAATTTCCATACAAAAACAAATCCGCCCTTCCGGTGATCCGGTGAAACAGAAAACATTGGCTTCCCTGCAAAATCAATTACAAGATCAATCACAAAATCAATTGCAGGATCGGTTACAAGATCGGTTTTGGGAACCGGTTTTGAATGAACGTCCGATTTATCTCATTGTCGGTAATGAAGACATTGGGTTGCAAGGGGCGGTTGCGGAATTATCGCTTCGGGAAGATCGGCGACCAATTCTTGTTAAGGTCAATTCGTTTGCGGAATTACCGAAACACTGGTTTGGTTTTGAAGCCGTTGAAATGGTTGTTCTCACAACAACGGAACCGCAACAGTTCGACAATCTGACAGCGGATAGTCTGCAAATCAAGGCTCTTAATGATTGGGTTCGGCTTGGCGGCAAACTTTTTTTCTGTGCCGGTCAAAATTCGGAAGTGTTGCTCAAAAATCCGAACAGTGCGTTACGGAATTTTTTGCCCGGCAATTTTTCCGAAATGACCGAACTCCGTCAGGGAACGCCGTTGGAACTTTTCGTCGGCAGTAAACGTTCCATTTTTATGAACGGAACCGATGCGGCTCCTTTTATGAAAATGCCGCGTTTTACGGAACCGAAAGGTCTTACGTTTGTTCGTGACGGCGATTTGCCGTTGGTGCTTCGTTGTGCTCACGGGTTTGGAACAATTATTTATTTCGGCGGCGATTTAAGCGGTAAACCGCTTGATACATGGCGTGACCGTGTGGCGTTGGTACGAAATATTTTGCAATGGAATGTGGAAAAACAACCGCGAACTTACACTTCCGATTCTATTTCAGGGGCGATGATTCAACTCGGTTACAACGACATATCGGGGCAGGTTCGGAGTGCGCTTGACCGGTTTGACGATGTTTATATTGTTCCGTTTTCGGTGATTTTGATTATTTTAACGGTTTATTGGCTTGTTGTCGGGTTATTTGATTGGTTTCTTGTCCATAAAATTTTGAAACGTCCTGTTAGTACATGGATTACGTTTCCGTGTTGGATTATACTTTTCAGCGTATTGACGTATTATCTTGCTTCTTCGGGGCGACCGGACAAGGCGATTCTCAATGAACTTGATTTGATTGATATTGACGGAACGACCGGTGATTTCCGATACAGTAGTTGGGGACATCTTTATAGTCCGGGCGATGCGAAGTTTTCGCTTTCCCTAAATACCCAACCGTTTTTACCGCCGGATGTATCTTCTTCAACCGTTCCGTGCCTAACATTATTTTCGTGGAATGGTTTATCGGGAGCGGGTCTTGGCGGTATGGCGCCCAAAACGGTAAGTCCGACTATTTGGCAAACCAATTCCACTCAGGAATTTTACAACGAAACATCGCCTTATCCTTCGTATTCGTTACGGAGTATCACGGATGTTCCGGTTCAGGTTCGTTCCACGAAAAGTTTTTTCGGACAAAGTTGGTTGGAATTGCGGGATTCTTTCAATTCGGCAGCCTTTGTTTCTTCGCAATCGACTTCTCCGTTGTCGGACGAAGAGGGAATTCCGGTTGGTTTTCTCGAATGGTCAAGACGGTTTCCGGCGTTGGATAATTGTATTCTGGTGTATGGTCGTTGGGTTCAGGAAATAGGAACAGTTGAGCCGGGTCAAAAAATCACCGTCGGCAAAACAACTCCCCGCCGCGAACTTCGCGATTTACTCCTTACCAAAGAAACTTCCGGCGATGCAACACTTCGTCGTTTGGCAATGTACAACCCCCAATCAACCGATTTGGATTACATTATTCGGGTTTTGTCGTTACACGGAATTCTTGGCGGTTACGAATCGACCGGACTTTATAACACGTTTCAAAAATCGTTGGACATGAGCGAGTTGCTTTCTGTTGACCGTGCGTTATTGATTGGAACGGTTCGGAATCCGTTACCGGAACAGCCGGGTTCGTTGATTACCGGTAACAACATCGAAAACCGCCGCAAAATTATTTTCCGTCAATCATTACCGATAACCTTAACCGCTTTATCGCCGCGATTGAAATTGGAGCAAAAAATTATCAAGGACGACATATTAGCTCCGCCGTTTGATCCGGCAAAAACCAAAGAAGGACACGGCGAATATCAATATCAACAAAATAAATGAAAATTCCGTTCTTGGAACGAATATTCCATTTTTGGGGATAAAAATTCGTAATATTTCGGCGGATTTTTTTTCTTTCGGGAAAATTCTAAAAACTTTCTCTTTTTTGTTTAATAAATAAAGTTTCAATCCCTCTAAAAAACGAAGGTTCTGAAACCGTTGCACAACTACAACGACACCTGTAACAAGTTTCAATCCCCCTAAAAATCGGGAGGTTCTGAAACTTTTTAAGGAGAAAAATTATGTTTGAATGTTGTTTCAATCCTACTAAAAAACGGTAGGTTCTGAAACTATGACGCTTCAAATTTTACATCACCTTTTGGGTTTCAATCCTCCTAAAAAATGGAAGGTTCTAAAACCTTGTTCATAAGGAAAAAAACTAATGTCATACGGTTTCAATCCTCCTAGAAAACGGAAGGTTCTGAAACGGCACAAAGGAGAATAACCATGAAAATTAGTGTTTCAATCCCCTTATAAATCAGGAGGTTCTGAAACGCAATAAGTTGTACGATCTTTGTCATGTTGTTTCAATCCCCCTAAAAAGCGGGCGGTTCTGAAACAATTATTTTGAACACAATTTTATGTACCTTTGTTTCAATCCCCCTAAAAAACGGGAGGTTCTGAAACTCCGCATGGAGAGAAAAACAATGAAAATTCTAAGTTTCAATCCTCCTAAAAGGCGGAAGGTGCTGAAACCTTTTTAAGGAAAAATGACATGTCCCAAAGTTCCAATCCTCCTAAAAGGCGGAAGGTTCTGAAACCTTATTTAAGGAAAATGCCATGTCACAATGTTTCAATCCCCTTAAAAATCGGAAGGTGCTGAAACCCAACTCATGGAGAACAAAAATGAAAGTTATGTTTCAATCCCCCTGAAAAGCGGAAGGTTCTGAAACTTTGTGGATTTTTATTATCCGATTTACGTTAGTTTCAATCCTCTTAAAAATCGGAAGGTTCTGAAACTTTATTCAAGGAGAAAATAATGTCTAACCAAGTTTCAATCCCCACTAAAAATCGAGAGGTTCTGAAACTTTACTAAGAGTAATTAACAATGAAAATATGAGTTTCAATCCCTCTAAAAAACGAAAGGTTCTGAAACAATGGAACGATATTTTTTCGTTACTTTTTATCGGTTTCAATCCTCCTAAAAAACGGACGGTTCTGAAACTACATTCAAGGAAAAAAAACATGCAACAATGTTTCAATCCCCCTAAAAAACGGACGGTTCTGAAACTTATTGAGCAGCTAATTCACCAGAAGTAAAGTTTCAATCCTCCTAAAAAGCGGAAGGTTCTGAAACTACATTAAGGAAAATAATGATGACACAATTTGATTTGTTTCAATCCCCCTAAAAAACGAAAGGTTCTGAAACTATTTTTAAGGAGTATAAAAATGTATCACAGTTTCAATCCTCCTAAAAAACGGAAGGTTCTGAAACAGAGTTTTATGTTCCCTTTAACCAAAATTTAGTTTCAATCCCCCTAAAAATCGAGAGGTTCTGAAACTTTATTCAAGGAGAAAAGTTATGATGTACCAATGTTTCAAGCCTCTTAAAAAGTGAAAGGTTCTAAAACTACAAACTTGTGATAACAAAAGACTGGTTACCTGGTTTCAATCCCCCTAAAAAGCGGAAGGTTCTGAAACTATGGGAGAAATTCTAACATTATGGACGATAAACACATGGTTTCAATCCTCCTAAAAAACGAAAGGTTCTGAAACTAGAGATTATTACAATGACTATCTAAAAAGGTTATTGTTTCAAGCCCCCTAAAAAGCGGAAGGTTCTAAAACTTACTAAGGAGAAATAAATGATGGAAAAATATGGTTTCAATCCCCCTAAAAAACGAAAGGTTCTGAAACTAGAGATTATTACAATGACTAACTAAAAAGGTTATTGTTTCAAGCCCCCTAAAAAGCGGAAGGTTCTAAAACTTACTAAGAGAAATAAACGATGGAAAAATATGGTTTCAATCCCCCTAAAAAACGGGAAGTTCTGAAACTTTGTCATGTAATCTGAGAAACTTCAATATCAGTTTCAATCCTCCTAAAAAACGAGAGGTTCTAAAACTTTGTTATATCGCTATATAATCTGTAAACTTGTAGTATTGGTTTCAACCCTCCTAAAAAACGGAAGATTCTGAAACATTCGCTGCGTAATTATTTTCTTTATAATAATCTAAAAACAATTCCCCAAAGAAAAAATCGGGAATTGAGTACATTTTTAACATCCTTTCCGTCAATTTAAATAACAATAAATTTGACGGAAACCGTTCCCAATACGCTGTTGTGCTTTTCGTAATGGAATATTTTATTTATAGTTGCGTTTTTCTGCGTAGATTGCCTGTTGGAAACATTCTTTGGCACGGGCAATAATATGTTCCGTTAAAGAACCGCCCGAAGATATTTTTTTCGTCAAATGTTTCCATTCCTCTGCAAAACGGGCTTTTCCCTGTTCAATACTTTCCTGCGATTCATTGTTACGGGGAAAATATACAAACTCAGGATATTCGTGATGCAAAAACGCATTTCGATACACCATCAACACCTGCTTTTCCGCATCAGGAATCCGCAACATATCCTGAAAAGAATTAATCTGCTTGTCGTCATTTTTCTGCAATAACTTGTGTTTTTGAATTGCCAATCTTTCGAGTTCATGAACTACCTCAAAAACAGTTTTACGTCCTCTGTCGTATTTATCAAATTCCGATTCAATAACATTATAGTCGGCGGAATAATAATTGTTAACGGAATCATGCGAAACAATTCCCAATGTTTTCATAACCCGTAATAACGACGGTAAACGAATATCATTGATAAGCCGCCGGAAATTACCGAAGTTTTTGATTTTCATTTTGCCGACCAACGAGAATGTTAAATCATTCGGTAACGTAAATTTTTGATCGTTATTTTTTTTCTTTTTATTTTTCTCCTTTTCCTGCGGCGACAATGGTCGGCTTGGAATATGGAATTGCCATTTCAAATCCGGTTCCGTTTCATTTAACAGAAATTTTCCCTTTTGGATTTTCCGTAATTGTACACCTTGCAGGTTCTCCATTTCCAGCATTTCCAACATTGCATAGAACAAGGTAATGTCTTGCAAACGGATATGCCGAAGCGTCCGCTCAATAGTGTCAAAAGACGAAACAATATGGGACAACTTTGTTGTATTCTCCGCGTAATCTTTCCTGACATTATAATTTTTGTCATTTTTTCCGCCGGCTGAATTTTTCGCGTATTCTTGTGCAATTAAATTTAATGTGGTTAAAGTCGGATTTTTTTGCCAAAGGTCATAAAGCCGTTTTTGGACATCTGCGGGAAAACCAATATTGTTCGGTTTATTCTGTTTTTTCAATTCAAGAAAACGCGCCAATCGTTTAAGCGTTGGGCTGTTTGCATCCCGATCAACTTTATAAAACCATTGCGCATCATCGCCGGTCCATTCATGAAACTTCTGAATCAAAAATGTTGCGTTATGTGTTCCGAATTTTTTCGTACACGGCGGCAATTCCTTATTCGGAAATTTCTCCTTCAAAAGCGCAACAACAATATCCGTAAACAATCCGCGCGGCAAATTAACCGGGTCTTTCTGAATTTCCCGTTGTTTCGCCCACTTCGTAATATAACCGACTTCATTTTTTTTGTGGTTGCGGGCAAAACGGCGCCGCAAAACATAACACTCTTCGGGAGTGTTAAGAAATTTTTTAAGGAAGTTGATTTTACCTCTGAGATAATTTTCAAAAAACCGGTCAATCGAAACCATATCACCGGTCAAAAGTTTCTCGACAAACTCAGGATTGTTTATCAAACCGGCTTGCGTAAATATCTCTTTGAGCGAATCCTTGCGATGTTCAAACAACGCCAATGATTTTTGTAAAATTTGAAAATTCACCGATGTGATTTTTCCTTTATGAACGGTTTTCGCATTGTCGTCGGGTTTTTGTAATTTAACAACATCGCGGGCAATAAACAGAGCCATATTACCGGCTTTGAAACGCGGCTGTTTTGATTTTTTTCCTTGTTTGAATCCGCCGCGATTGTAAATCATATCCTGTTCCTTGCTGAAGTTATCGATTTGGCGTTGCGTTTTTTCTATCATTTTTTGCAAGGCGTTTTGGGCTTCCTTTTTTGTTTTATCAATGGGCGATTGCACCTTGCCGTCTTTAATAAACGTTTTAATATTGTTCGGCAAATTATCAAAGTTCAGATGATAAACAGCGGCGACTTCGTCCATCTTAACCTGCTGACCGGCGGCAATTGCTTGGCTGAGTTTATGCCAATTGTCATAAAACTCGCTGATACGATGTTCAACCGCATCGGTCTTACCGTGAACGGCAAGAAACGTTATCACCGGCAATTCGTAAAGCGACAGCCAACAATCAGGCTGCGGATTGCTAAACATAATACGGTTATATTTATCGCTGCGCTGCGTAAATGAAGGTTCGCTCTTCGGCTGTAACGTCAAACCGATTTCGTTCCGTTTTTCGATTGCGTATTTCGGCAGCATATCGGTACGATATTCCGTCATATTCGGTTTAAGACCGATTTCGGGAAACCAATATAAAGTATCTTGATTTTGTTCCGTTTTTTGCCGTTCTTCATGATATTTTTTTTGTGCGTCCTGTAACCGGTCGAAACAATAAATTCGTTTTGATAAACGGCGGTGTTCGATAGTTGTCCCGTCAAGTGTTCGGAATTTTTTGTAATCCGCATTGAAGAATGTTCCCGTGTAAATGTGAAACCGCAATGATTTGAATTTTTTCCGCACGTCCAGATACCGTAACATAAGTGTTGCGGCGCGGTCTTTATCAAAACGTTTCAACAATATTTCGTCCTGCGTTTCTTGGTTGGGAATCCTGAATACGTTCTGATTTTCCGGTGAGAGCATATCAAAGAGTTCATCGGGACATTTGTGTAACTCATTGAGAACATCCATTCCGATAGTTTGCGGCGAGAGTTCACTGTCCGTTTCAAACCGTGTTCGCGGAAGAACAATATGCGTAATCGAAAACGCCCGAATGAGAACTTGTTTATCTCTTTCCTGAAAATTCAACCCTTGTATCATTTGATTAATGTACTTGGGTTCCAAAAACTGCGCAACAAAAAACGCCAAACCCGCAATACTAAGATCGTTTTTTGTTTCGTTGAAGAATCCTTGTTGACAAAGATAATTGGGGTTATTGACCGATGCTTTGTTCTTCACAATTTTCGGCGTTAAGGGGGAAAGAAGGATATCCGTATCTTTGTTCCCCCCCTCCTTGTAGAATCGTTCTTTAATGGTTCGCCGGTTAAACTCAATTATCCGTTCAAGATTTAACAGATTTCTATCTTTTTCGCGGAAATTCAACGGTTCGGCACGATAATCGACATGCGTGTATTCGTTCCGTTTTTTAATGAGAAGTTCGGCGTAATAGAGGAAAAGAGTTGCAAAATCTGCCGGATTCATCGGTTTTTGCGGAATCCTCTTTTTGTCTGCGGTGTCGCCGGCGTTGTTTTTGCGTGCGGCTTCGCGGTATTTTTTGATTTCCTGCAAAAAGGGAAAATGTTTAAGAATATTTTCAACGATTTTTGTTTGCAGGACAAGGTTTGCGTTTTCGTCGGTGCGTTTTAATTCCTTGAAAAACGGCATCGCCTCAATTGGTATCTCATCGTCGTCCGCAAAACCGTATGCAACCGTTTCATTACCGGTATCAAGTACAGCCTCAGGATTTTCCGCCGCAATATCATTGGCAAACTTTTTGTCAAGGTATCGTACAACAGTAAGAAGATTGTTTACCGCCATACTGAAGTGCATTGCCCAGAAAGGTTTATCTTGTTTGGTCGTAATGTTCATCAAAAGTATTCTCCTTAGTGAAAAGGGTCAAAAATGTGAAAACGAATAGTCTATCAAATATTTCTTGTTTGGGTAGTGGTTAAAGCGAAAAATACTCGTCAACATCAATAAACGAATATTTTTTTGCTGCCGGACAAATTAATCATTAAGATTTTAACGGTTTTATGTTTTTCCGGTAAACAACCGCTCTGAAACCGGTTAGCCGTTTGCATTATGAACTCCCAAAATCATAAAAAATCTCAAAAAATCACAAAAAAATTCCTAAAATATTGCAAAATGTCGCACGACATTTTTTGCATTTTGCACGTCCGAATGCTTCAAAAAGATGCAAATTCGCCCAAAATTGCTGCGAAATAATACAATTTGGGCATCTCTTCAGTCATTTGCCATGAAACTAGGGCTTTCAGCCCAACGATTGCCTCAAAATCCTGCAAGGGGCGAGATGTGCATAACCGGCGGTGAAGCGCAGCGCAACCGCCGGATCAGATTCGCCGATTTTGCGGTTAAAAATACACAAGGTAGGTAATCGCTCGCCTATTTTACGATTAACAATTCATAAGGTAGGCGACCTTTCGCCGAAAAGTCGCTTGCCGATAGGCAACCAAAACATCCAACATGACGGTCGGCTGACGCCGACGCAACCGCTACGGCGAGCGGTTGCCTACCTTAGGAAATTCCGATCCGGCGGTTGCGCTTCGCTCCACCTACGGTTATGCACATCACACCCCTTGCGGGGTTAAGATTTAATGCTACTGTATTATTTGTAGTATTATTATAATTTCTTTTATATCAAGGAGTTATGTTGTTATTTTGACTTTTTATTTTTTCTTATACTTTTTTTTATAACTGTCTATTTAAATCTGAAATTGTGAGGTACAAAAATAAAAAAATCATAATTGCAGATTTCTTGTCTTTGTAATCTGTTGATTTTACCCAAGTTTTCAGATCATTGTTAAAATAGGATATAAGTTGTTAAAATAGGATATTTAAAAATTTAAATAGATAGTTACCTTTTTTGTAATATTTTCTCGGTTTGGTCATTGGGGGATATTAATTGAATTATACCTAAGTCCAAACTATAAAAAAACTTAAGCCATTACAGCAGCATTAGGAAATTACCTCTTGTTTTTAACAGCAAAACTAATTTTTTTTAGATATTTCTATTAAAAAAGAGGTAATTTCCTACCGTTCAAAGTATATTCAGTCTTTTGTTTTCAGTAATAACATGTTTTCATTAGGGCACCTCTAAAAATTCAGTTTTACAAATTTTTGCTATTGAAAAATAAGGACTTACAAATAATTTTATCGAATTTTTAGAGGTACCCACCTCTTTGATAATTCCAATCAAATCTGGGTCACCATAAACCCAAACTTCTGGGGATTCGTTAACCTGAACCATACCAAGATGAATTACTTGAGTTTTAATCGAAGGTGGAGAGTCTAATTCTTTCTTACTACGATAACAATAGACAGGAATAGTGATCGGAGCAATTACTTTATTTGTTGGCACAATGACCAAAGAGTGAGTT
>JAITQV010000147.1 GCA_031288765.1 Planctomycetaceae bacterium | reverse complement strand
CATTGATTTTTTTAGCCTGGCGTTATTTGGTTTTGTTGGTCTTGTTGGAATCAGAGTTTTTTCCAAAATATTTGATACAAACCGAGGACAGTGTGCTGTGGAAGGTTTGACTTATCACGGCGGTATTTTTCTTGTCATTGCCGCCTGCCTTTTATTACGAAAACGCCGGATAATTGTTGCATTTTTTTCCGGTCTGTTGGGTTTATTGATTTTTGGTTTTGGTTTTAAGATGCTTGTTTTGGAACCTTACAGTCTTGTTGTTGAAAATTATGTTATAGAAACGCCCAAGTTGAAAAAACCGCTTAAAATTGTTTTTATTGCGGATATTCAGACAGACCGGATTGGCAGCCACGAACGCCGGACTCTTAAAATGATTCAAAAACAAAATGCGGATTTGATTATTTTGGGCGGTGATTATTTACAGTATTATAAGAAAACGCAGGGAGTTGATGATTTACCGGAACAATTTGATAATTTATTCCGAGAGATTCCGTTGACGGCGTCTCTTGGCGTTTATGCGATTGAGGGGAATATTGGACCCAATAATTTGTTTAAAAATACCGGTGTTGAAATGATTTCCGAATCAACAATTTTAGAAAATTTGGGAGCGGAACAAGGTTTGGGACCGATTGATTTGGTGTTGCTTTCGTTGAATGATTCGGCGGGAAGTGTTGGAGAGCGCGGTTTAACGGACACGGGAAATTTTATTGTTATGGTTGGGCATCGTCCGAATTTTGCAATCAAGGGATTTCGTAGTAAACGTTATCCCGGTCTTGACGAAGGTTATCAGGATGCGAAGCGGGCGCCGGATTTGATGCTTGCCGGACACACGCACGGCGGTCAAGTTGTTCTTCCTTTTTACGGACCGATTGGATTGGGCGGCGATGGTTTTGTGAAACAGATTCCACGAAATATGTTGAGCGGGATGTTCACATTTGAGAACGGCGGACATCTGTTGGTAACTCGCGGCACTGGCATGGATCGCAGTTGGGCTCCGCGAATCCGGTTATTTTGTAAACCGGAAATCAGCGTGATACATCTTGTTCCCGCCGAAAAAAAGACCGGAGAATAAAGTAACGGTCTATTTTAATAATACACAAAATTGACATAATTTTTATCATTGATAAACTAAAAAATATGTACAATTATGCAAATTTTGTTAATTTTATAACAAAAAAACTATGGCATGGATAATCAATAAAATTGGAAGTTAAAATTTTTCTTATTGAAAGTGTTTTTATCGAAAAATTAAACCGCCTACAAGAATTTTATTTTGTACTAAAATTAGTTGAAAAATCTATTTGAGCAACCGAACTACACTCCAATGCGGCATTCATAGAATCATTTTTTGAAATGTTATTAAATTGTTTTATTCAATAATTCCATAGATTCTCAATTGCCGTAAAAGTTTTTCTTTAAGTTTATCATGACATAATTTTAACTCGGCAAGTTCGTCGGATCCTAATTTGGTATCTTGTAACGCTTGACGTATCTGCCACCAACCGGCATCGTAAGTTTCAATCTTAAATTTCGGTGTTCGTAGGCGATGAAGATTAGCAAAATAAAAACCATACACCCTCTTCGCCGCCTCAATCACTCTTTTTGCTGTCGGCGATATTTGTTGTTTTAATAACCAATCTGCAACAAACGAATTTTTAGTTCCCCGAAGCGTTGCCTTAATGTCTTTGTCGTTGATAATCCAACTCTTTAATTCTGAACTGGAAAATGGAAAAAAATGATTTTCAATCTGATAAATTTTATTTTCATATTTTACGTTACGCAATGATGCCGTTTGGTTTTTGCTGTCAAATAAACTCCAAACAGCACAATCACTGATAAATTGCTGTGCAAGTTTTCGGTTTGGTTGTTGTAACTGATCAACATGATTTAACCATGTATTTACCGGAATACATCTTGCTGCAAAAACAACCATTGCCTGTTCAAAATTTTCCGGCGTTACGGATAATGCGCCCGCACTGACATAAGGACCAGATAGAAAAGCTGTATATTGTTGGTTTTGACATTCGTTCCCCTTGCACATTAACGATGCCAAAAAATTAACAGCGATACGGTCACGACAATCAACATTTTCCGTTTTTATCGTAATAGCAGAACCAAACGGCGGAAATTTAATTGTTGCCGGAGGACGTTTGATCCATTTACTAAGAAAGCGGTTTCGATGTTTCAAAACCAGATGTTTAACATCAATTTTTTCAACATATTCATCAAAAGCATCAAGAGCAATGGATTGGTTTTCTAATTTTTTCTCTTGGTTTATATCCCAAATAATAAATGAAACAGGAAAATGACTGCCTTTGGATGTTCCATGAAAATTGACTGATGAAAAAATGAAACCTTTATTAAAAGTACAATGAAAAAATTTGTCTCGAAATTTTTGATCGTTATTTGAAATAATATATTTCAGAGGTGCAAATAATCCTAAATATGTTTTTTTATCATTAAATTCATATTTAATCCGATACAAAAATTGGGTATAGATATCTCTTGATACTTCACCTAAATTTTCGGCATGCATCCGCTGACGTATATTTGTATCGGAAACTCCTCCTTTACTCTTGCCTTTTAAACCTGCCTCCTGTGCTGTTGCAAAGGGAGGATTAATAAGAATAATCCATTTCAATTTCGGATCATTCAAATCGTTATGTAATTTTTCCGGCATCTTCCATGTTGAATCATAAGCGTTACTATTTTTAACGGCAAGACTTCGCCGAGCAATAAAAAGATTGTCAACATCATCTTCCAAATAATTGTATTGAAAAATTTCTGCATCGGTAAATAATCGTTCAAGATGTTCTACGTCGCCTTGATACAGTGTTGAAAGATAACAATATTTGAGTGCATCCTGCGGTAAGTAATATTCGAGATTTCCCGTGCCGGCAGCCATATCCCACAAACGGTATTCGCCGCTTGTCCACCAATTTTTTCCAAGCGTCCGTTCAATATATTCTAACGCTTTTTTTGCAAACGGAAGCGGCGTAAAAAATTCGCCAAAAAATTTTCGCAACGTAACATCTGTAATGCGGTCAATCTTGGCAAGAATTCCTCGTGCGGTTCCTGTATTTGTTACTTTTTCATATAAATGCCAAAAATATTCGTAATCCTCTGCTGTGATTTTTTTCGAAATCGGTTTTCCCGAATGACCGACTTTAAAATAAACACGCCCTTCTTTTTTTTCGTACCATGATGTGTTTTCTTGAATATCAGTTATAAAATATCGGCTCGGCTTGAAGTTATTTTGAACGGATTCGCCAAATTTTTTGTTCCAATATTCAAATACTTCTTCAAAATTTTCTTCCGTAATAATTTTCTTTTCTGCAAATTTAAAAGTGAGTTGTCCGCCGAGATGTTTTCGTAATAATTCTTCGAAAACCCTAAATTCAGATTTGTCGGTAATTTTAAAAACATGCAGTTTATTGACAGACGGGTAATTACTAAGAGCATTAACAAGCACGGGATCGGGCATACTGGGTGCCAAGTCCCAATCGTAATCGGGATTGTCATAAAAAGATTTCCATGTTATTGTTTCTGTAATTATGGCATTGCTGCGGTCGGCAAGGCAAAGGGCTGGCGGAATCGGTTTATCGACACAATCATCGAATTTCGGTTGACGTGAGTATTTTAATTTTCGGACATAATATAATGTTTGGGCAAGAACTTGTGCCGTACTTTTGATACTGTCGAAATGTTTATTGTACTTAAATTCGAAGAGAACTTGTTGTGTGTAGAGATCGTGTCTGTCCGAAGTGTTATACTCCACATTGAAATATGTTGCGTATGCATGTTTAACCTCTTCTTCCGTACGAGCGGCATGTAAGGCGTCGAAAAATGTTTGCATAAAAATTGGATGTGATTGGGAGTTCATATATGATCAAATAGTAAAAGTAATCTTTTAGTTGAAATTAAATAATGTCACAAATAACTGTCTATTTAAATTTCGAGAAATAGACAGTTACAGAATAAATTCAATAAAACCGGTATGGGGCAGGATGAAAGGGTTGTGTTTGAATGGAATCATTCGGCGGAATAATCGCAACACCAACACGAAGGGGGTCTGTTCGATTGTGATTTTTGGGTTTCATACGGATTGCTTTCGGTAACAACTGTGCCGAAGGAAAATGTTCTTGTACCAATTGAGGAAGAATTTGATCATCTTGTCCCGTTGCCCAAAAAACGAGACCGCCTTCTCTCAGAACATCCTGATCGGTTGACCAATTACTGATTGGAAAACTATCGCTCTTCAAATTGTAGGAATGATAGGCTCCGTGATAAGTCGGGCGATCCGCGCCGTAAATAGCGACATTACCGGCAAACCACCAACCGCCGGTTACGTAAGGAAGCGGTTTATCATATTTTTCGTGCCAAATTTTTTCCGCTTCTTCCGCCAGTTGTTTGCCGGGGTATATGTAACGTATTTCCCGTTCCGTGATATAATAGGAATAATAAACATGCGCCGAATAACCCAAAAAATAACCCGCCATTGTCAATCCGAAAATCAGCCAAACCCGCTGAATTGCCTGATGTGTTTGCAGTGTTTGGAAAACGAGAAGAAGAAACACACCCGAAAAAATAATCAATTGAAAAAAGCAGTCCAATGCTAACGGAGTTGCTGTTACGAAACACGAAATTATCGAAAACAGCCAAGGCAAACCAATCATTCCCAATAAAAAATTACGCACAAAACGTTGGTTGTCGTTGATGTTTTGAAAACGTACCGGAAATCCGAAAAGCGGAAATAATAAAACAAAAAAAGAAATTGTCAGCAACGGCGGAGCAATAAGGGCGTCGTTACAAAGCGCAATAAAACGGTTGGTCAATGTTTTTTCGAGACCGTAAACGGTTGAAGGAAATTTCAGACCGGAGAAATCGCTTTGAATCATCCAATCAATGAGCGGTGCGGCGATGAGCAGAGAAACGAACAAAGTGAGATAGGGTCCCAATTGTAACCAATATTTTCTCATTGATTTATTCAGGAACATGAAAAAGAGAATTGCAACAACAAGCAAGAGCAGCGTATATTTACAATAAACACCGAAACCAATTGCCAGACCAAGTCCGATCCAGTCGCGGTAACGGTTATATTTTAGTGCAAAGAAGGCGAAAAGTGTTACGAATCCCCATGCCGGCATGAGAATAACGTTATGGTTATAATACAACGATTTGTAAAAAAATCCCCAGTAACAGTAAAAGGATAAAGAACCGAAAAGAGCGTTTTGTGGTGAGAGAAATTCACGTCCCAACCGCCAGACAGTCCATGCGGTTGCCAGAAAAAAGATTTGTGACAGAAGATACGGCGCAACAGAATTTCGTCCCAATGCCTGATAAACGATTTCCAAAATAATGGAGTTTAATGCCGGATGTTTGAATGTGGCGATAACACCTTCCTTGCCGATGAAGAACATTTCAATCACATCGAATCGGAAATTCGGTTCTAGCAGAAACGGCAAAAACGTCCAAAACATTCCGTACAAAATCGCTATGCACCAAAAAAGCCGTGATAATTGTTTCGGAGAATCGGAAATTGCTGCGGATTTATCGATAGTTGTTGCTGTTGTGGTTTCGTAACTCATTTACTTGTGTTGCTCAAAGTGTAAAAAAGATTAATGTTTGAAACATCCGGTAAAACCAACACGTTATAATTCATTCCGTCAGACAGGAAAATTTGTAATTGTCTATTTATTAACCGTTGAATACACGAAATACCGGACTTTGTAATAGTAATAATGTTTACGTACAAATTCAAGGTTAGTTTATTTTATTTATAGGGAATAGGACACAAAAATGTTTTTTTGTTATTGTATTCATTTTGTGTCCTCAAAAAATAAACTTGTGATTTTATCAATTTACTAATTTTCGTGTGTTCCGTGTATTTTGTGGTTAATAAAAATAGGCGGATACTTTTCTTTTTATCCGTAATTACTTTCCGTAACTCATTATTCCAACCGGATACTTTCCAGTTCCACCTTAACACCGGACGACATAACCGGATCAAAACGCAACTCGGTAATTCGACCATTCCAATTTGCGTTTTGGGATAAGTCAAGCGAATAATCCGCAAAGTTTTCGGAAGGATAAACGGTTGTTTCGGCTTTGGCGATTTCGTTGAAATCTTGGGCGGTTTCTGTTTTCCAGAAAAATTGGAGACGTTCATTTTTGGTCGAATTTGTTTTCATCCGAACAACTACGTTGCGAAAATTCAATGCCGGAGTTCGTTTTTGTAATACACGAATTGCCGGATCATTCGTTGTTGTTTCAAAACGGAGGCGATTGTTTTCAATACGAAAATCTTTGACATTCATCATTGGGCTCCAATGTTGGTAATTGTTTTCGATTCGGCTTGCAGGATTATCGTCTATGAAATTCCACGAAGTCCGGTTTTCGAACATTTTTTGCGGCAAATCATAAGTATTGAAACCTATATCCGATGGAATTAAATCATCGTGTTGCTCCTGAGCGTCGGAAAAAACACGGCGGACAGCATCAAGATAACCGAAACCGTATTCCCGATAAGGAGCGATGTAATGACCTTCGCTCCATTCGTTCCAATTATCAAGAATAATCATTTTGTTTCCGAGTTCGTTTTTTGGAATATTGGTTTCGATAAATTCTTTTCCTTTTCGGAGCAATGTTTCGAAATCGGCGGGCGGAAGTTTCCAAATCGAACCTTCATCATGCCAACCGCTCCACGCCTGCGATAACGTAACAACCTGCGGAATAATATCGTGCATTTCCTGTGTTTTCCGAATATAATTCAGTTGTGTTTCGATAACGGTATTGGGCGGCGGGCTGTTCGGAACATACCAGCAATAAGCGAATGTATAATCGAGACCGAAATTTTTGTATCGTGTAAGCACATTAGGATCGGTTCCGCGGTATTCACCCAAAAGATACAAACCGTCAAAACCGGCTTTTTTACAACCTTCACGCATCATTTCAAAAGCGGCTTTTGCTTTGTCGTCGCCGCCCAGATCGGATGAAACAACTTCCGGTCGATAAATAAACAAAACCGGTTTATTATCGATTTTGAGGTAGTTTTCACGTTTGAAAAATTTTTCGATCCAATAAGGTAAAAGATTTTCCATAAGGTCTTTTTCGTCGGCGATACCGGAAGAACCTATTGATTGGTTTTCCCACATGATTGTAAATTTCATCATGTTACCGTATTTTGATTTGAACAAGGCGTTGTCGAACACGCTTTTTTCAAATTTTGTTTCAACGGCTTTTCCTTGGCTTGTCCGATACCAGCAATAGATAAAAAATGAAACACCGTGTTCGACTGCCCATTTTGTTTCCCAATCGGCGATTTCGGGGTTATCCTGCGAATAAATTCCGAGAGCCGGAGTACGTTCCTGATGTTTATGGACAACCTGATTCCAAAGGCTGGCGTGTTCTGTTTCCCAAAGCGGACAATTATGAGCGCCGACAAGTATTTTTGTTGCAACCGGTTTGGGGGCGGGAATTGAATCGAGTGTTTCGATTTTACGCGGCGGAAGAACGGTTTGAGAAACAGTAATTTTTTGTACCGTTTTATCGCCGGTAAAAAGTTCCAGTGTAAAATCTTTTTGTCCCGGAACCGCGCAAACAACTTCCCAAACGTGTTTCGAAAAACCGTCGTCGGATTGGGTGATTTTTGTTTCTTTGAATCGGGTTCCGTCATTCGGAACAATCAGCCGGCAACGATATTCCGTTTTGGAAATACTTTCGATTACGGCGGTGAAATGAAACGGACGTTCCGCCCGAATGATGGGACAATCCGATTGAAAACTGTTTTCCCGAATTGCCGGTTCTTCCGCAGCAACAATTTCCTCTGCATTCATTGTTGAAATCATCAACAACGAGACAAGCGAAACAAAAATAAACACAAACAAACGCATTACTGATTTTTTCATTGTCAAGTTCCTTATGTTACAAGGTTTTAAAATGATCACGATTCGTCCGCCGCGAAACAACACGGCAAAAAATAGACGTATCGCTTTTTTCAATTGTTAATCAAAAGGTAGGCAATCGTTGGGTGAAAGCCCCTCGCCGTAGCGGTTGCGTCGGCATTAGCCGACTTTTTCGTTAATAGTTTATAGTTGATAACGAAAAACGCAAGCGGATTCCATTGTCCGAACTATGATTGGGAATGTGCATAACCGACAGTTACGTTACGTTTTACCACCGAATTGGGTAGTAGTATTGTCCTACGCCCTGCAAGGGCAATAGAACTTAGCCCGCCGCAACGCGGCGGGTTAATGTCCATAAAAAGCATCAAACGCTCTGAAAGGGCAACATATTAGTTGATAGTTTATAGTGCATAGTTAATAGTGGAGGACGCAAGCGGAATCATTGCCGCAACGGTATTAAAACTGAATCTTAACCCCGCTAGGGGTGTGATGTGCATAACCGTTCACAAGGTTGCGTCAGCGTTAGCGGACCTATTTTTGTTTTTGATTTGGAAATCAAAAGGTAGGCAACCGCTCGCCGTAGCGGTTGCGTTGTCGGCTTGCCGACAATGAATTTATGTTATGTTGGATGTTTT
>JAITQV010000189.1 GCA_031288765.1 Planctomycetaceae bacterium | reverse complement strand
CTTTTTTGATCCGTACCCAAATTCGGATCAATAAGATTCATCGGTAAATCTTCGCCTTTTAATATCTGTTCAAAAAAGTAAAGAATCATCGTTGAGTTATAGATTTTGTTTTCCGCCTTGGGGTTGAATAAATAACCGTTGTAATAATATTCCATGTCAACATCAATTTGATTCGGCTCAATTCCAACCACGCTCATTAATTCGTCAACTTCCTCTCGTGTAAATCCAATCATCTCATTATACCGCAAGTCAAGCGAGTAATTGGTAGCAATATTGTAACCGCTGGTCAAATCTTCAAGCATTACAGGAGAAATTCCGGTAATAAATGTTTGACCGATTATACCCAACTTGGCGGCAACTTTAAGCTTCTCATAAAAATCGCGGACAAGCCCGTTGGCGGTAACTACATTCTTATAAAAATCTTCGCCAAACACCGAACCCATCGCAATTAAATCATTCGCAAAATGATCGTACTCGTCTATTATCATAAAAATTTTTATCTTCGCGGATTCCGCGCTTCCCAATGCCAAGTCCAAACTCTCTAATGCGGAAAATTCACCATTTTTCATTTTAAGAATAAACTGTTCAACATCTGTAAATATATTTTTATGATTATCAAGAAATCGCCACGCTGTTCGGCGTATATTATCAAAAAATGATTTTCGGAAAGTTTCAATATTTGACGTATCAACACCTGAAAAATCGAATTCCATCACGGCAAAATTATTTTTACCTTCTGTCGGATTTTTTCCGATATACAAATCGCCGAATAAGCGTTCAAATTCTTCGGCGTAATTGACATCGTAATAATAGGCGAGCGTTGAAAGAAATAAACTCTTGCCGAAACGACGCGGACGAATAAATATCTTGCTCTTATTGCCTTCGTTTTCAAGCGACTCAATAAACCGCGTCTTGTCAACATAAGCGTAATTCTTTTCTGTTCGGACACTCTTAAAATCGGCATTGCCGTAGGGTAATTTTTTAGGAGTTTGCATATTTATAAAATCGGATAAAAAATTATTGGGAACAGATATTGTTATGCTTTGACGATTTTTTCACGCTCTGTTTTAACATTTTGTGTTGCATTCCGGCTGTCCACGACAAGTTGGGCGTGTTGTACGATAAAATCATAATCGTATTTCGTATGATTGGTTGCGATGAGAATACAATCCTGAGACGCTATAAATTCAGCAGTCAGCGGGCAGCTGGTCATTGCCGGAATATTCTGCCAATGCCGCATTTTCGGCAAAAAAGGAATGTGCGGATCATTATAGGAAACAACCGCTCCTTTCTGAATCAGCCGATCAATCAGTTCGAAAGACGGACTTTCGCGCGGGTCATCCACATCTTTTTTGTAAGCGGCACCGAGTACACAAATTTTACTTCCTTTGAGCGGTTTCATGCGGTCATTCAACGCATCGATAACCCGCCGCACAACATAGAGCGGCATAGATGTATTAATTTCTCCGGCAAGTTCGATGAACCGTGTTGTCAATCCGGTTCGTCTGGCACACCAACTCAAATAAAACGGATCAATCGGAATACAATGTCCGCCAAGTCCCGGACCCGGATAAAACGGTTGAAACCCAAACGGTTTTGTTTTGGCGGCGTCAATCACTTCCCAAACGTCAATGCCAAGCCGGTCAAAAATAATTTTTAATTCATTAACCATTGCGATGTTAACGCAACGATAAGTGTTTTCGACAATTTTGGCTGCTTCCGCAATTTCGCAGGAGGAAACGGCAATAACTTTAACAATTGCCTGAGAATAAAGGGCGGTTGCCAATTTTCCGCTGTCCGGATCAAGACCGCCGACAAGTTTGGGGATTCCTTCCGCAGTGAAATCGGGATTTCCGGGGTCTTCACGTTCCGGGCTGAACGCAAGAAAAAAATCATTGCCGACTTGTAAACCGCTTCGCTGCAATATCGGTAACATAACTTCACGTGTTGTACCGGGGTAAGTTGTACTTTCCAAAACGATAAGTTGCCCCGGTCGAAGTACTTTGGCGATTGATTCTGTTGTGGATTCGACGTAATACAAATCCGGATCACGGCTTTCGGAAAGCGGTGTCGGAACACAAATTAACAAAGAGTCCGCTTCCGCCAAACGGTTCATATCGGTGGTTGGTTCAAAGGAACCGTCCGCAATATATTTTTTGATCCACTCCGACGGAATATGGGCAATATAACTTTCTCCCGCTTTGAGTTTTTCAACTTTTTTCGGATCGACATCGAAACCGAGTGTACGAAATCCGGCTTTGATAAAAGCCCGAATCAAAGGCAAACCAACATAACCAAGACCGATAATTCCTACCAATGCGGTTTTATCGGCGATACGTTTTTCAAGTTGAGTTTTCATCATAAACGAATAAATGTTTCAATTGGATAGTTTAATTAAACGTGCAAACCGGTTATTACGGAATATTGTACGGATTCCGTTTTTAGCCGATACATTTGAGGGTTCTATTTCTGTTTTATTTTTTAAGCGGTAAAAAATACGTCATTGTCTATTTATTAACCGTTGAATACACGAAATACACGGAAATTGTAATCGCAATGGCGTACAACTTCAAGGTTAGTTTATTTATTGGGAATAGGGCGCAAAATGTTTTTTTGTTATTGTATTCATTTTGTATCCTAAGAAAATAAACTTGTGATCTTATCAATTTACTAATATCCGTGCGCTCTGCGTATTCTGTGGTTAATAAAAATAGACTGTTAAAAAAATATATCATTTTTCCGCCGGTTGTTTTTTTCACGAGCTTTCCGGTTAAAAAACAAGTCAAAAAATAATTTGATTGGAATTGTGTAAGCGTTGTCCCTCCGTCTCCAAACGGATACGTCTTGCCGGCAAATCAACAAAGTGCTCGGGGGAATTACCGATTTTTGACCGTCTTCGGGAAAAAACCGGAAAATTCGACCAAATTATTTTATTTTGCAGCATTTTTGGGCTAATTTGTATCTTTTTTGAACATTCGGACGTGCAAAATGCAAAAAATGGAGTTCTCCAATTGACGTTTGGAGTTCTCCAATTAGCATTTGGAGTTCTCCAATTAACGTTTGGAGTTCTCCAATTAACGTTTGGAGTTCTCCAATTAACGTTTGGAGTTCTCCAATTAACGTTTGGAGTTCTCCAATTGGCGTTTGGAGTTCTCCAATTGGTCGTTGGAGTTCTCCAATTGATGTTTGGAGTTCTCCAATTGGCGTTTGGAGTTCTCCAATTGGCGTTTGGAGTTCTCCAATTGGCATTTGGAGTTCTCCAATTGGTCGTTGGAGTTCTCCATTTTTTGATATTTTTGGGGTTCATGTTATTACGTACTGATTTTTAGGCGGATTCGTTCGTCAATATGATGGGGATTGTAATTTT
>JAITQV010000099.1 GCA_031288765.1 Planctomycetaceae bacterium | reverse complement strand
GCTCTGCGGCTTTCCGATCACGGCAACCGGTGGAACGTTCCCGGAACCGCCCATTGGCATCGGTGAATCGGGCGATATAAAATCCCGATTCCATGATAATTCGGCGTCAGTTTTTCGTTTCGACCACTTCCGCTTTCATTTCCCTGTTGTTATGATTCTAATAAGCGTATTTCTTTCCTTCTTGTACCGTATAAACAACAGTCAAAATGCCGTGATATATAACGGAAATAGCCGTGAAATATGACGGTTTCCCGTGATATTTCACGGGTTGAACTATCACATTTGACGGTTTAATTTCAGTTTCCGATTTTAATGAAATATCTTTTAAAAATTTTCCGATTGAAAAAATTTGATTTTCAATATTCGTTTTTGAACATCTGAGCCTATAAATTCAGGGAAATTGCGGATGTATTTTTACTTTTAATGATTTCTGTTTTCATTAACGTAACCTATAAATATTGTAAGTCCGACAAATTCCGGTACGCAGTTTGCAATTATAACATTCACACCGACAATTACTCTTATGTTTACGGGTAATAATTGCTTCATACGGTATGAGTTGTATCGTTATTGGTGATTAACAAAGTTAAAGTTTATACACAAACCTAAATTAAAAGGATAAAAAATGAGAAAAATTTCAGTTTTCGGTTCATTTTCGGGTTTTACGCTGGTAGAATTACTTGTGGTAATTGCGATTATTGGTGTTTTAGTTGGTTTACTCTTGCCAGCCGTGCAAGCCGCGCGCGAAGCTGCCAGACGAATGCAATGTTCCAATAATTTAAAACAGCTCGGAATTGCAACACATAATTTTGCCGATACTCATCAGGGAAATTTCCCTATAGGCGGACGTAACCATGATTACTCGCCTTTATCGTGGACACCTTATCTGCTTCCCTATTTGGAACAGACTGCGCGTTATGAACAAATGAGTCATTTATATGTCTCTCATAGCGACACATCGGGAGTTGGCGGATATGTTTATGACGCGTCAGACACGATAGACGGAGGTGCCTATAATCGTAAACAAAATGTTCTTGCCTGGCAAGGGTTATTTTCAACTTACACTTGTCCCTCGAATTTGCGGGAAACATTTAAAATAACAGTTCTCGGAGTAGCTCCGCTTGGTCCTTATGAGTGGCGCAAAGTCAGTTATGTGGCATGTTTCGGCAGTTCAGGAATTGCCGCTTGGAGAATGTCAAGTTGCCATTCAACATTTTCATGGGGACTGGATTATTCCCCAAGTAGCAGCAGCGGCGGTGATACGGATGACAAAGTACAATGTAACGGTGCGTTATTTGGTTACGTAATTTCATACGGAAATCCTCTTGACAAAATTAATGCATCAGGTTTTGGTGAAATTCCTATGTCCGCTGCAACTGATGGACTTTCCAATACTGTTATGTTTTCCGAAACAATAGAAACATCCAGTGATGATGGTTGGACAACGCAATATAGTGACGGACGCGGTTTTGCTCATAATCCGCTTTTATCTTTTTTTACAACGTATTATGAACCCAATTCGACAATTCCTGATGAATTATCTGTTGCAGCACAATGTCATCGCCCCGGTGCGCCGTTTACCAAAGGTTGTCCTTGTATCACTTCAGATAATAATTATTACAGACTTTCTGCAAGAAGTCTTCACACAGGGGGCGTTAATGCGGTTTGGGGAGACGGACATGTTTCGTTTATATCGGATACGATTGAACGCCGTGTTTGGCGTTCAGCCGGCGACTCTACCGACGGTAACTGACGGCAACGTATTTTCTTTACAGTAACTTTTTTAGGTTGATATATTTTATTTTAGAACAGATAATGAAATTATTTATTTTACCGATTTTGTTTTGCCTTGTTGTTACAGGCTGCTTCAAACCGGCTAATCCGGAAGGGCGTGTCGATGTTTCCGGAACATTGACATTAAACGGTCAAGCAATTACAGACGGTGCGTGGAGTATTTTTTTGAAATCCGACGAAAACCACGACGACGGCGGTGGAGGTCCCGTTTATGAAGGCAAGTTTTACCTAACCGGAAGAAATGCACCGAAACCGGGAAAATATCGTGTTTGTTTGACCGGAACACGGTATATTGACGAAAAAACCGGCGAAGCAGTTTCTGCCCGAACAAATCCGGAAGATATTGTTACTCTTAAAATGCTTCCTGATGAATTTTTTAAAGACAGTAAGATAGAATTCGATGTTGTTGAAAAAAAGAAAAATGTTTTCAATTGCAATATTGAAACGAATTTCAAACCGGTTAAAATAACCGGCAACACACGAAAATAACCAGTTTTTTAGTTTCAACTACAACTTAAACATATCCGGTTAAGAAAGGATAAATTTGAACATGTCTAAACATTTTTTTAAGTTAATATTCGTTTTGTTGTTTTCAATTTCGCCGGTTGTTGCCGCAGAGGAAAAAAAAGAAATTGTTTCACTTGACGAAGCAAAAACAGTAGCGGAAATTAGGGATTATATTTCCCAAGTCTCCGCTCAAGCCTCCCAAACCGCCCAATCACGCAACGAAAAGACACAAAGTACCGGTACAAGAGATCAGACGGATTTTTTTCGTACTCAATCAAAACTTTTCCGTACAATCGGAGAAGTGTCGGTTGCCGGCGGTGAAAAAATTCTCAAAATCACGGAGGATCAATCAGAACTAGCCAAAGGAGTACAAATCAAAATTTCCGGTTTGAAATATCTCATTGCCGCAGACAATCTTGATACACGCGAACAGAAGGAACCTCCAGTATCTCAACATCAGGTTCTGCTTGATAATTTTATCAATGAACTTGAAAAAGACGGGCGGTTCCCCTTTATCGTCAATAATGAGCGTTTGGCACAATTAACAGATGAGGCGAACAAATTACGCAGGAATTTTAATGCGGAAGATTTTGAAAAATTTATCAAACGGGCAAAAAAATTGTCTCACGCACAACCGGCAAGATTCAAACCAATTGATCCGCTTTTCAATGTTCTTGAAGTTGTTGTTTCTGTTAGCGGTACGGGAAATAAACCGCAACTTGTTGATGATACAATTAAAGATTTTACAAATTTTGTCAATTCCGAAGAATTTGATTTGTCCGCAGAGGAGAAGAAATCAACTCTCGAACAACTTGGAAATTCAGTACAAATTATTATCAACAACGAACATCTTAAAAATCTTTCAACAGAAAGCAATGAACTACACAAGAATTTTACAGCGGAAAAATTTGAAACGTTTGTTGACCAAGCGAAAAAATTATCCGTTACAAAACCTGCTAAATTCAAACCGATTGATCCGTTTCGTAATGTCATTGATATTTTATCTTCAGACAAAGTTATAAAAAATAATCCGCAACTTGCTGATAAAACATTCAAAGATTTGATTGCTTTTGTTAATTCCGAAGAATTTAATTTATCGGAACAGGAAAAGACGGAAACTCTCGAACAGCTGGAAGGTTATTCACTTCGTGTTATCGGCGCCAATCCCGAAATCTACGGTAAAACTGTTGATGATAAAGATTTTGATTGGAACGCTTTACGTGGAAAATATGTATTGGTCAAATTCACAGCGTCGTGGTGTGGTCCTTGCAAAGCCGAAATTCCCGGATTACTTTCGGCGTATGAAAAATATCACGGCAAAGGTTTTGAAATTGTTTCAATTTACGTTTGGGACAAATTGCCTGCAACGAAAAAAATTATTGAAGAGGAAAAAATTCCTTGGATATGTCTTTCGGAAGAATTAACAGAAAAAGCCGGTTTGCCGTTACAAGGGAAAAAATACGC
>JAITQV010000060.1 GCA_031288765.1 Planctomycetaceae bacterium | reverse complement strand
GTGACGAATGTTCGGTTGAAGGTTTTTGTTATATTGTCAAAATTATTCTTGACAATAATCTCGAAAGATTTTCATCAATTGTTCGTGCAATTGGTGTATGGATGGGATTACAAACCGCCGAATTTCGACCTAAAACAATTCATAAGATTCTTGAAATAGCGACAAACGTTGCTACAAACAATGCGAATATCGATCAATTACTTGAAAGTGATGATGTCGTTGAAATTTATGTTGCGCTTTGGGGAATTGGATTACGAGAAATCGCCGATACTTGCGCCCCATTGTTAAATCTTGCCAAAAGCAAAAAGAAATATAAACAAATTGCAGCATTGTATTTTTTACAACAAACCCAAAGCTACCAACTTATGAAAGAAATCGTTTTTACAATGTTCGACGAAAATGATCTTGAATTATGGAGATATTTAGTTTCGTTCATTCATCAATTACTGGATAACGAATTAGATATTCGAATAAAAGATGCGTTGCAAAAAAATCAGAAAAAAAATGAAGCCGGTGATGACGAAGATACATTAGAACAGTTGATTAATAAGATTAATAAACATGGCATGATTTTTGATAATTATTCTGAACAATGTCGGCTTAACGATGATGAAGTACGAAATATTTTTGTACGATTAAATCAACTTGCCGAATCGACGCCGAAAAAAGAAACACGATTTGAACCTAATGCTTTTTATGATTACATTCGCAGTATTTCCGCAAATGATTTTATTAAATCAATGATTTTATGCGTAAATATTCTTGAGAATAAGGATGACGATGTACAGATACTTTTATCGCATATTCCCAAAATGGACGCATACCAAAAAAGACAATTTGTAGAATCTGTTTTAAAATTAGACAATCCAATACACAGGAAAACATTGATTGACTTTTTTTGTGATTCGCATTGGGGTTATTATCGTGACACGATTGATAAAGTATTCAAAAATGCCGTTCTCACATCGGAAGAATATGAAACAATTGAAGCCGCTCTTCGATTTAAAGATGCTAAAATCCGTCTTGAAATTATCAATCTTATTTTGAAACAACCGCCGGAAAATTTGCAAAAAAGTATTGAACGGCTGCTCAATTCAAAAGAGGAACAAAAACGTCTTGCCGGTCTTGATTTGATTGATCAGGCGGAAAAATTGTCAAAAGATAAAAGGGAATATGCGGCTGTTGTTTCGGCATGTAAGCAAATTACGACGAACTTGGCAAGCAGTGAAAAGAAAAAAGGAACACAAAAATCCGCCGCCGAAGAAATCCTTGTACAAAAAATTACAAAAAAGAAAACAATTGAATATACCAAAGAAAACGGATTCGGTTTATGCAATCCCAATGGAAAAACCAATATTCCCGAACCCCAAAAATCAAAAACTTTGCTCGCCGATCTTTTTGTTAAAGAAATCCCGCGACTAATAAAAATTCTTGACAATCTTGATGAATTGATTCACCAATACCGCGATTATGAATACACGGGATACCATAAATATTATCATGAATCAGTAACAGGAATACTTGGTACAGCGGGACATTATCTATTGTATGTCAATTCATTGGAAGAACGTAAAAAGAAATATGGTAATGACGGAACTGGAAAATTGGAAGATTACGTCTTGGCGGATGTTTGGCAAAAATTCTATACGGAACAAAAATTAACGGTCAAAGATATTGTCTTACTTTATATTTTTACTGAGATAATGATAAATTATGGAGACTTTGAAAATTTTTGTACAGGCAAGGGGAAATATGAAAAATGCGCTTCTGATTTTACAGGATGGTTTAATTCTGTCTGCTGGAATTACAAAAAAATGACACAATATTGCGACGAATTTAAAGGCAAAAAATATCGTTATATCGGTCTTGTATCATCTCTGATTGACATCTTTTATAACAATCTTCCGGTTGAGGAAAAGGCTGATTTTATTGTGGATATTTTATCCGGAATTTATCACGCAACACCTAAAAAACTTTTTACACTAACTTGTTCTTCCAGTAATGTTAGAAACTATATCCTCAATAAATTAGTTGTGGAACAACACAATACATTGTTAGATTTAAAACTTCCGCTGCTTATAGAACCCCTCAAATTTTGTTCAATATCTGTCAATTCCGCACGGTTTGAAGAACAATTTATCGTTTTGTACAAATTTTACGAAACATCAAATTACAACTGTCATATTATACTATCACCTGAAATTCTTGAAAAAGCACGTTCGTTGAATTTGATTGACGACGAAGAATTGTTACGGGAAATGTTGATCAGAGATAATCATCGGAATATTTTTGTAGAAGTACAGCCCAAATCGTCCTTCAGTAATTTTCGACGTATTTTTACAGTAACAAACGGTGTGTTTACAGTAACAAATGTTAATGCTTCTGAAGGATATCCGCACTTTAAAAAATTACTTCCGAAAGTAATTGACCGTATTCTTGAAATCGAACTCGTTCGCGGTGATACTCCAACAGAAGTAAGTGATTTTGCAATTAAAATTGAATATTTTGAAGGTATTCGTTACTTTGTCAAAATTCTTAAAGCAATGGACAAAACGCCGTTTACACGCGGTTATAGTTGGTCTGATAAAAATTCGCGGAGTGATGTTTTTAGTTCGCTTTTGCGGGCTTGTGAACCGGAAGATAAAGCGGATTCAAAATTGTTTGCGGATATTCCCGAACAACGGTTGCTTGAGGCGGCAATGTACGCGCCGCAATGGATTGATTTGGTACAGGAATTTTTGGGTTGGAAAGGTTTGACTTCGGCGTGCTGGTATTTTCACGCGCACATCAACGAATCCATGAACGAAACAAAAGAATCAATTATCGCACGGTATTCGCCGATTTCGCCGCAACAATTCAAAGACGGTGCGTTTGATATTGACTGGTTTAACGACGCTTACAAAACACTCGGCGAAAAACGTTTTCAAATGGTTTACGACGCCGCAAAATATATCACAAGCGGCGGCAATCACCGGCGCGCACAAATATTCGCCGACGCAATTCGCGGAAAGTTGAAAATTGCCGACGTGGAAAAATCGGTTACGGATAAACGTAATAAAGATAGTTTGCTCGCCTATTCTTTGCTGCCGCTGAAAAAAGGAAAAGCCGGCGAAAAAGAACAATTGGAACGTTACAATTTTATCCGAAAATTCCTGAACGAAAGCAAAAAATTCGGTCAACAACGCAAAGAATCCGAAACAAAAACCTGTGAGATTGCGTTTCAAAATCTTTCACGCGCCGCCGGTTATGAAGACGTGAACCGTTTCATTTGGGCAATGGAAACGGAAAAGTCAAAAGAATTGATGAAATATATTGTTCCGAAAAAAGTTGACGGTTTTGAGTTGTCGGTTGAGATAGACGATTTCGGCAAGCCTGCAATTCGTAGCGTCAAAGAAGACGGAACGGAATTAAAAGATGTTCCGACAAAACTCAAAAAACACGCTTACGTTGAAGAACTCAAGGAAGTTGTCAAAACATTCCGCGAACAATTCTACAATGTTCGCGAGAATTTTGAAAAGGCTATGCAATTTGAATCGGAATTTACTGTCGAGGAACTTTGCAATCTGTCCCAAAATCCGGCGATTAAACCGGTTTTATCGAAACTTGTTTATCGTTATGAAAACAATTTCGGATTCTTTGCAGACGGTCAACTTGTTGATGTTGACGGCAAAATTGACGCAACAAAAAAATTGAAACCAACAGACCTGATTGTAATTGCTCATCCTGTACATTTATTTGAAGGCAAGGTTTGGAAAAATTTTCAGAAAATAGTTTTTGAACGTGAAATCGTACAGCCGTTCAAGCAAGTTTTCCGCGAATTGTATTTGCCCAACGCCGACGAAAAGAACGTAAAAGCGTATTCTAACCGTTACGCCGGTCATCAGGTTCAGCCGTCGAAAACTGTTGCGTTATTGCGCAGCCGGAATTGGACAATCGATCAGGAGTTTGGGTTTCAGAAAGTGTTTTACAAGTTGGATGTGATTGTCCATTTTTATTGTTACGCTTATTGGTTTACGCCTTCGGAAATTGAACCGCCGACAATTGAGAAAATCGAATTTGTTGATCGGCGGACGTTTGAGGTGATACCGTTGGCGAAAATTCCGCCTGTGATTTTTTCGGAGGTGATGCGGGATTTGGATTTGGTAGTAAGTGTTGCACATGTTGGCGGCGTTGATCCGGAAGCGTCGCTTTCAACAATCGAAATGCGCTCGGCAATATTGGAAGAGACTTTGCGTTTGGTGAAACTTAAAAATGTTACGTTGAAAAAATCTCATGCGTTGATCAAGGGAACGTTGGGCGAATACACAATTCATCTCGGAAGCGGCGAAGTGCAAATGACGGCAGGCGGTTCGCTAACGATTTTACCGGTTCATTCGCAACAACGCGGACGATTATTTTTACCTTTCATCGACGACGACCCAAAAACCGCCGAAATTATGTCCAAAACATTGCTGCTCGCCGAAGACAACAAAATCAAAGACCCAACAATATTAGAAACAATCCGTAACAAATAAACTTGGCGTTTTTAATCTTTGCTTAAATCAATGGGTTGGAATTGCGCCGGAACATTATCAAGAGAATGATAAAGTTCGGCAATTTCTAGGAGGTGTTTTTTTTTGCTGATATTTTTAGGATCGTTTGATTCAAAACGTCCCCACAAAATTTCCGTTTCTGAATTTGTTTGAAGGCGGCAAACGATTCGGCGACCTGTTGGAGTGGCTTCGTGGGACGGAATAATTTTGACCAGTCCCAATTTTTGTGTAACATCTTCCAACAATCCGGCAAGTTGAGCGGCAGTGTGAACCAATGGATCTCCCCAAAGTGTACCGGTAACTCCAAGCGGTTGGGAACGAATTCCGGTAATTCGCGGATAGTTCTCTTTTTTCTCCGGCGCAACATTAATAAAATAATCGGTCGGTAACAAAATCCCATTCCGATCAACAGGATAAAAACCTTGCGACACCATTTCCACCAAAGCGACCGGAACACGGTAAACCAACTGCACTTCGGCACCGGCAGGATAACGTATGTGAACCTGACGGACTTCCTCAACCCAAGGAGAAGCCAAAAAAGCCTGAGAAAGTTTTTGCGGCAATAGTGTATCGAAAAGCGTTGCGCCGGTATCCAAACCGGAACCTTGCAAAACTTCCGCAATAAAATTTTCCGGAACCCACGGCGGCGGAACTGTAACTAAAACCCGATCCGCCGATAACCGGTACTCGGAACGATACACAATTCGATTTTTGACAAAAAACCAACCCGCCAGTCCCAAACCGGTAAAAAGTAACGTAATCAAAATGATACCAAAGAACAACTTGTGCCGATCACTAAACCGTTTCATATTTCAACTGAAAGAATTTTCGATTATTAAGGTTTACGACTGGATTTCCCGAACAATTATTTTCGGAGCAAACTGTGAAATAAATTCTTCCGCTCTGCGAATTCCGAGCATAATTTCATCCGGCGGAGGTTGAAACCGTGCAAATTTGACCATATCCGCCGATTCAAGAAAAAGCTGAAGCCGATCTCGTAACTCCAACGGTAATACCGATCTGTGTTCCCATTGCTGCGTAATTTCGTGCAAAAATTCTTCCGTTGTCAATTCGGGAGCGCGAAGATTCGTTTGTTGTTCAATATACCAGCGGACAATACCTGTTAACTCAATGAAAAAGTTTTTAACATCCGTTTCGTATGACCTGCCGGCAATCAGTAAGGTAAGCCGTTGTAACGCAATTTCCTGCGGAGTCAAATCGGGTTTCAATGAAACAGTTGCCGGTTTACGGAAAAAACGATGTAAAAAGAACAACGAAATTAATGCAACAACTATAACGGCAAGAATAATCCAAAGGAAATTTATTGAACGAAATTCAAAAATACTCGGCGAAGAAGAGAGATTATCGAGAGAGGCTGATTCAGGTGTTACCGCAGATTTGATTTCCAATTCTGCTGTCGGCAGTGTCAGCAAATAAGATTTCTCCCGAAGTTCTTCACGCTGGTCACTGTAACGAATTGTTGTTTGCCAAATCGGAGTAATTCCGTTGCGCTCAGGAATTACATGTAACACAAATTGTTTGCTTTCCCGATCCGCTGTAATTCCGAAAGTCCGTTCGGTTTTCCGAACAATTTCAAGCTCGCCCAACATAGAACCAAATTCCGGCATTTCGACATGAAGCGTGGAATCGGCTTCAACTTCAAGCGTCAATAAAATTGTATCGGAAAGTTGTGGTTCGGCGGGAGAAACACTCCAAACCGCATGTACACGACCATCCGCAGACTCCGTTTCAACAAGCCGACGATTGCCGGAAGCCAAAGTACCAATCATCAGAATGGTCAACAACAAATTCATCATTATCTCTTTTCTGATTGTTTTATATTTTTGAAAGTAAAATTTATGTAAAATTATATAAAAATAAATAATTAATTATAACATAAATTGATAAAAATATCACAATAACATTATCAATTTTCACATCGTTTTTTCAAGAATGCCAATCATGGCAAAACTTGCTGCAGTTACACAGTAAGTTTATTACTGAAATCATACCATTTGTTTGCTCGTTGTGAAAGAGCAATAAGGACAATATTGTCAGTAATTGTCCGTTTTTATTTTTTATTTTCGTTATATTCAGCGGAATTTTCGTTAAAAATTTGTCATCATAAGGTAGGTAACGTTTCACCGAAGGATTTTCACTAACCGTTACATCAGTGATAACCGCCTTATAACCTTGTTTATGGGCGAAATCAGATACAAAAATATTGTTTGATGTTATTTTCCATGCTCAAACCGATGGAATTTGAAAGATGTGATTTCGTCCGAAAATTAAAATTCCGGTAAATCTTGTGAAAACGGAAACCAAATTCTAAAGAACAAAAGATTGATTCGAACTTTTTTGGTGAACAGTGAAAGAACAAAAACGCCCTAAAAAACCAACAATAATCAATATTAGTCCGGCAGCAATGATTGTCCATCCGAAACGGTTATCATGTTCTAAATATTGAAGCGAAAAAAGAATTCCGAAAAATCCGCACCACGTCAAAACCGTATTCAGCATTTTTAAGACCACCAAAGGCGGAAAAAATTGTTCCGATGTTTCCAATGGTTCAAATTTTGAAACTGTAATATTTTTCGATTTTTTGTTTTCCGGTTCGGAAAATGGTTTATTATCGCGAGGTATTATCTGGAGTTGGGCGAGTAATTGCCTTGCCTGATGAATTTGTCGGACAAGTTCATTAACGGGAAATTCAGGCGTTTGTTTTTTTTCTGTTCTGTTTTTTGCAGTTATCGGCAATATAATATTGGTTTCAAATTCTTTCACCTTTTCGATTGTTTTTACATTTTCTGTTGTTTCTTTCGTTGTTGTACACTTTTTCTCCGATTCTTCACTATTTTCTTTTACCGTCAAAACCGGAGTGTTCAAAACCGTTACAACGGACGAAGGAAGGTTCTGAATACGGTGTGTGAGATTTTGGCGTAGCTTTCTGATTTCCAGAACGGGATCAAATTCAGTGGAAAATTCGGTTTTCTGAATCGGCTGTATGGTTGCCTCACCGGACTGTTTTAGATCGGACATTGTTTAACCCTTTTGATTTCAACGGGTTGGACTATTTTATACCATTATGGTATAAAACCCAAAATTCAGTAGGAATAATCTTTTTTTGCATTTTTACATTTATGATAAATTTATCGACTATAGAATATATATCGACTGTGGAACATAATCTATTTAAAATTTCCTGATTATTTCTTATTTTTGGGGAATTGTACTGTTGAAATTATGATGAGTGCGTTTTTCAAGCGGTTTTCGGCATAATGTTTTTCATTTAATCACTAAGGTTCTTTGCATTAAGACTCTTTGTATTTACGCAATCCTTAATATAATATAGAGTTAGAACATTTATTCCTATTCAAATTATCGTTGTTACTGTTATGTCATTTTGTCAACAATTATGTGGTAAACATGGGTAACACCGATTTAGGGGGATATGATGGCGGCACAGATTCCAGCTCTCCGATTTCCGATACAAATCTAAAACACGGCGGAGCCCGTTTGGAATTGGTAAATTTAGTAATCCAACTGTAAGAACGGGATATAAACGATTCATTACCGGCTTAGTTGATATGACAGATGTAACCAGTAACACGTTGGCTCGTATCTGTCTATTTTAATTTTGAGTTTTTTTGTTTGGGCGTACGGGTACCATGTCGCGTAATATTTTGAAGCGGTATTGCGTTTATATTGAGAAAGAAATTTATTTTTTGTTTTAATTATTGAGAGTGAGGTGATTTGAGATCGGGCGGTTTTAGAATTGCAAACAGAGAAACACCTTTTTGGTATGATTTTTTGACAATTGCCAAAATGTTTTTGAGTGAAAATTCTTTTAATCTCCGTTTTATCGTTCCAAATACGGA
>JAITQV010000051.1 GCA_031288765.1 Planctomycetaceae bacterium | reverse complement strand
TTCTTTTCCGTTCGCTTTAACAATTAGTTCCCAATCAAACTCCGCTTTTGCAGCATCATGAGCCGCAACAACAAGTTTGAGAGTTGTCTTTTTGTTTTTCGGAATTGTTACACTTTTTGTCAGAACACACGCCTCACCGCGTGCTTTCGGGTGTGTCATCACAACGTTCTTTTTACCGTAATATTCCGCACGAAAACCCGGATTCATATCCGCTCCGCAATCCGTCAACTTCCAACCCGGAAAAAACTTCTCAACCGCTTCCGTAGGTCCGTAATCGCGGAATTTGATAAGTTGCAATTCCGTATCGGTAAACTTGACGTTTTGCGGAGGATCAGGTTGCCAACTCGGTTTGTACGGTTTTAGTTGCAATTTCTGCGGTGTTTTCGCCGAAACCGCCGTTCTTCGCCCGAAAATACCGCGCCGAACCGCTTTTGCCGGTTCCGAAGATGATTTCAAAACGGGAATTGAAAAAATTTCTTCGCCATTCCGTTTCAAAATACGTCCGCCGGATTGAAGAACCGCCTGTTTCGCCAGTTTTTCGCAAACGTCAATCAACGCAGGAAAATCATAAGCCGTGTAACTGAATTTTTTTGTTTCGTCAAGTTTTTCACTGAACCTCGGCGGCAACTTTGAAAAACCAAGCGTTGTAAACAAAACTCCGGCGGCGTTGGAAGGATTACAATCGGAATCCTGACCGCAACGCGTAGAAAGGATTATCGTTTGGTCAAGATCGCCTTTTCCGTATAATAATCCGACCAGAATATACGCTCCGTTGATTTTTGCATCAATATTATAAATGCCGGGTTCACAACTCAGACGGCGGTAATCCTTGTTTTTCTGGTATTTTTCATCAATTTTTTGCCAACAGGTTGTCCAGTCGTTTGGATTTTCGTCATACCATTGAAGCACATCCCGAACCATTTCCGCATACTGCGAATCTTGCGGAATACAGGCTAAACCGGCAAGAATAATCTTTTTGATTTCCGATTCAAAAAACGCTTCGGCATACATTCCGCCGACAAATTGACCGGCATAAAGACCGTCCCCGTAATTCATCAGACCGCCGAATTTTTCACCAAGTTTGACGGCGACTTGCGGCAAACCGGGGGCAATTAAACCTGAAAAATCCGATTCAATTTGATAATCAATATCGTCTGCATGAATATTGAACGCCGGATGACCGCTGTCAGGCGGTGCAATACCGCGCCGAAGATTGTTACGTCCGGCGTCGTTGGCATGCCAAAGAGCATAACCGCTGTTGGCAAAATCAATTCCGGCTTGACGTTGTGAAACGTTGAGACCGTATTGCTCCAAACTGCGGAGAAAGGTCATTTCAACGTAAAGGTCATCCTGACCAAAGGCGTCGTTAATCATTTCGGGTTTCCATTTCGGCATTTTGTCTTCCGGAATCGTAACACCGTTAAACTGAAACTCCGTCGGCGCCCCCCAGCAAACTCCGGCGATCTGTCCAATCCAACCGGCTTTCATTTTGTCGCGATAAACCTCAACCGGAATCTCTCGATATTCCTGTGCCGATAACGGAATTGCCGAGACAAACAATAAAATCACCAATACTAATTTTTTCATAATAAAATCTCCTGATTTTGTTAACAAAAATGATAGTGTGCAAACGAAAGCAGCACACCGATTGACAAAAACTTCATTCAAACATACTGCCAAGCCTACTTTTTAGGCGGTTCGCTGGTGAGTAGGACAAGCGCTTCACGTACCATTGCTATTTGTACGGAATTGACGATGAGGAAACGATGTTTCCCGTTTTCGGACGGTTCAAATATTGTTTTACCGTCATCCAGAACTTTGACGGTTCCTTTGGGTGAGAGATCAAAATAACCTCGTTCCGGTCTCACCACATACAAAACACTCGTCAAATCATAAGTCGGTTGATTGTTATCCAAACCGCGATAAAAATGATAAGCATCTTTTACCGGATGGTATTTAACGTAATTGAAATCATCCTGTAAACTTTTCGACGGATATTGAATTTGGTTACCAATTTCCCAACCGCTGAAAATCATTTCGGTAGGCCAATTTTCGAACAGTTTTTTAGCGCTGGGAATATCTATTTTGACATTGTATTCCTCACGTCCGTCTATAGCAGCTGCCATAATAGAAAGGAATTTGACTTTTTTAGTAACCAATTCTTTGCCGGAAAGCGGCGAAAACTCATCGCCGGTTGTTTCAAGCAGTCTTACGAGATTGGTACAAAAACCAACCTGTACAAGAACGACGCTGTTATCCGGTTCGGCGGCAAGACGTTTACGAAGATACGAAACCGCTTCGGGAAGTTGATCGACCGGCGGAAGATAATAAGAATACCGCGGATTTCCGGCATCATCTTTAAGTTCGAGAACCTTACGGTTGTATTTGCCGTCTTCTTTTGCGTAACCGTTTTTCACAACAGCAATCGGAATATCCGGTCTGCCGTAAAAAGTGTTCAAAACGTCAATCATCGGCGCAACATAAGGGTTATCTTTTGTTGTTGTTACCGCCAGCAGTTCACATTCGTTACGGTTTTGCAGCGCATGAATCACCGCAAGAGCCATTGTATCGTCGACATCGTTACCGAGATCGGTATCAAAAATCAAACGAACCGGTTCTGCTCCCGTACAAATCGGCAATGAAAACACTACCGCCGACAAACAGAACAACAAACAAACCAATAAACAACAAATTTTTCGTGTCATGTTAAAACTCCTTGTCAAATACTTTTTTGAAAAATCTGAAAAACAGGAAACGATTACAAAAATAGATTCACAGTAATATTTCAGCGGAACATTTTTTTGTTGTGAAACATTCTGAAAAAATAGTTTTGTGCTATTTCATGGAAAACGGACTGAAAGCCTCATTTTTGAGACATATTATAATCATTGAATTTATTTGTTCAATAGGGAAAGACGCCTTTGCCCAATAATCCCAAAAATATTGCAAACGATTAAATAGGCAGGTAATCGTTCGGCGAACGATTACCTGCTTTATGTCGGGGTCAAAATTCCCATCTTGTCGAAAAACGGCGAATTCGGTAAAATAAAAATCATGTGTTGAAAACATTTTTTACCCGTTAACCCTGACAAATAACCCTGACAAAAAAAGGAATTACTCCATGCCGTCGCGTTACATCAACCCTTATACCGATTTTGGTTTCAAGAAACTTTTCGGCGAGGAAGCCAATAAAGATTTACTCGTGGACTTCCTGAACGCCGTGTTGCCGCCGGAAAACCATATCGCCGACCTGCGTTTCCGTTATCCCCAACAAATGTCGGATAAAGACACGAGCCGCAATGCCGTCTTTGATATTGCGTGCGTTGGTGATAACAATGAATCCTTCATTGTCGAAATGCAAAAGGCAAAACAACTCTACTTCAAAGATCGGGCTTTGTTTTACTCGACGTTTC
>JAITQV010000024.1 GCA_031288765.1 Planctomycetaceae bacterium | reverse complement strand
AGAAGCTCCGGAAGTTTCGATAAAAGCAAATCAAGGCGTTTATAGTTGTCACGGTAAGATGAAACTACTTTTAAACTTTCGTCCTCTTCGGACTTGAAGAAAAACGAAAATATTTTGTGGATAATCTTGCGCACTGTAACTCTCTTTGTAAAATTGGAAACTGTAGAATGGGAAATTGAGAAACTAAAAGTTTACAAAAATCAATTGTAACCGATCAGAAATTCCCGTCAAGTACCCCTGCCTCTATAAAAAATACCAACCGTAACATATTATCGATACAAAATACAATATGTCGAAACAATAACATCACGACAATTCGTAAAATCAACAGAAACTAATTAGTAATTGCCTATTTATTAACCACTGAATATACGGAACACACGGAAATTAGTAAAATCTCTTTTGATTTTTGTTTTTGAAATTCCATATTCTCCCCGAAAATTATAAATTCCGTGTGTTCCGTGGTTCATAAAAATAGACAGTTACGAATTACAATTTTTTTGTTGTCCAGTGAACGGCTTGGTTTAACATTTTAACGAAGTTCGGTGGAGTGAACCCGGCGGCGTTATGTCCCAATAACGTGTGGAAAACCCGACCTTTACCCGATTCAAGTACAAACGCCATCGGATAACGTTTACCATCAATCGTCGATACGGATTCTGCTAAAACATTAATTGGTACATCACTTGCTTTCAAACAAGTATAAAGTTCGTCGGTTGTTTCGAAATTTTCAATATTCTGTGTGATTGGATGCGATTTATTCGTAATTTCCACTGTGAATTTTCCGAAAGGATCATGTCCGCGCAACTTCGGATCCCAAACCCGTCCGACAAGTTTTTCGTATTCCGCCCAATCTTCAAACGCTCCGCAAGTAAAATGGAGCAAAATCAAACCGCCTCCGTTTTCCACAAACGAAACAAGATTTTTCTTTGCTTGGTCATCTCTTTTAAGCGGAGCGTAATTTTTGAAATAACACACGAGAACATCGTAATCAAACACAATATCCGTACCAAGAATTTCGAGATCGTCCGTTAAACGGCAATCAATATTCGGATCGGTATTCAGATAATTCCGAACAACAGGTCCGATTTCACGCCACAGATGACCGTGATAATCTTCGCCGGTAATAAAAAGTACACGGATTTTTTGAGGCGGTTCGGTTTTTTCCTGTGCAAAAACAACCGAAGTTACAGCGAAAAAACAAAGTAATACAAAAATATTTTTCATAGTGATTTCAGATTTAAAAAATTTTTATTCATTGATACCAAGTTCGGCGAGAGTTTTTCGTAACCAGGCAAGCGATTTTTCAATCAACGGTCCGCCTTCACCGGCGCATTCCATACTAACCGGACCACTATAACCGGCATCACGCAGAATTTCCAATGTCCGGCGAATATTTCCGGCGTTCACTCCGTCGCCAATAGCGCTTTCACTCAACGCAATACCGGTTTCCTGACCGCGAAGCGATTCCGCAAGCGATTGGGAAACATCCTTGATATGAACATGCGAAACCTTTGTTGCAAAACGTTCGGCAAAGTCAATCGGATTACCGCCCGAAATAAACGAATTACCGGTATCAAGATTCAAACGAAGACGCGGACTATCCGTAAAATGAAGCATCTCGTCTAATCGATCAATTTTTGTTGTGAAATAACCGTGAATCTCAATCGTAATATCAATTTCATACGATTCCGCAACAGAAACAATCTGTTCATAAGATCGTTTCATTAATTGCATTGCTTCATTATCTTCGAGACCTTCCGGTTTCAGTAATCCGTCTGTTGTACAAACACGGGGACAACCAACCAGTTTGGCAAAACGCAGAACATTAAGAACATAAGGAACCCCGTAAATCGGTCCGTCTTTACCGGAAAGCGGATAGGCTGCATCAATCTGTGAAAGATGAACTCCATAATGATCCAGTTTTTTGCGGAGCAAAATCGGATCATCCGTACTTGCCAAATGAGGAAAATAACCGAGTCCGTGAATCCAACTCACACCGTCAATAAATCCGCATTCAATTAACGGAACACTATTTCGTGACGCCCATTGCAGACATTTTTCAAAATTCCAGGCAACAGAATTAAAAGCGTCGGTATGGAAACTAATTTGCATATTTGTTGTTGATTGGTTATAGGTTGTTGTTAATTTGATATTGAATCAAAAAAATCCGTAATGATTATTCTGCTTTCAGTATCAGTTATTGAGTTTGTCGAGATTTTTTTTAAGTTCCTCGAAACTTTTTACGGGAACGGTAATACCGTTTTTTGGAACTTCAATTTTTGCAGTCCAAACAATTGCGTTCAACAATAATTTCCGAAAATCGGGATGAGCGAAATTCCAATGTTGATGACCGCCGGTAAATCCGAATCCGCATCCGCCGTCTTCCCGTTGTAACGCCCACGCAACAGTTTCCGGTTTACCCAATCGGCTGCGTACAACCGGATTACCCGAATGTGCGCCGTCCGGTTTTTGTTTAAGCGCATCGGGCGGTATTGTTACTAAAACTGCTTGCGGCGAATTAGATAATGGATTTTCAATAATTTGTTCCGTATTTAAATTATTCAAAAAACGCATGTGAAAATACCACTCATCTTCAATAGTAAATGGATGAACACCGCGTGTAATCGGATGGTTCGGCAAATTCTTAAATTCTGCTTCGAAAATAGGATTGACGGAGTGGAATATTTCGTACACACCGCCGGTTGTTTGCAGAATCAATTTTGCATCGGAAGGTAATTCCGGCGGTTTTTGAGAACCATTTCCTTGAGAACCGCATAACGCGTAATGAAGAAAAACAAATCCTTTTCCGGCTTGCCGAAGTTTTTCCAAACGATTTTCCTGTCCGCGAAGCGGATAACTGTTACCGCCGTCACAAAAAACGACAATTACATCGGTATTATCGAAATCGAAAGTATCGCCGTATTGAGCGTTACGGTGAATTTTTGTTTTGATTTCCGGCAAGGTTATTTTGTCGGAATCAAAGGATTTTTTTGAAACGAATTGTTCCAACGTATCGGCTAACAAAACCGAACCGGCGTAATATTCGTGAACACCGTATTCGTGACTGGATTTTCCGGCAATAAAAAGAATGTTAATCGGTTGAGAGTCTGCGGCAAACGAACAACCGGTTAATCCAAGCAAAATAAAAATCCGAACAAAAATATTTTTCATCATTATATTGGCAAATTTGAAACAATTTATATCAACAAACATAAGGCAGGCAATTATAAATTACCTACCTTATATTTTTCGGCAATCAACTAAAACCAGGAATGTTGTCCCGGAATTGGTACCGGATAAGAGCCGTTCGTATCCGTAACAACAGGCGGGTTCATTCCGGCAACACATTCTTCAGGCGCAGGCTTGAACACGAATTTCGAATCGTATAATTCTTGCCACGAAATCATTTTACCGGAGTAAGCCGCAATTTGTCCGAGAATGGCAAGCGCGGTGCTTTTCGAAACGTAATCACCGGAATCAATCCGTTCGCCTTTTCGCAACGCATTGAACAGAGCAACCTGTTCTTCCGCATGACCGCCGAGTTTTGCGCCTTTGTATTGCCAGTTTGTTTCGCCGACAATTTTTGCGTCATTCCAGTAAGCAATACCTTTTGAACCGATAATCAGGTCGTCATAAGAATCGTAACAACCTGTTTCCGTACGGCAAAAAGCGTAATAACGGCAGGAATCGCCCGGATAAATAAATGTTGCGGCGTGGTGATCGAACACATTACCGAATTGCCTGCCGATCATGGAGGCGCGACCGCCCATTCCGAATGCGTGTGTTGGTGTTTTACCGCCGAGCAGCCACGTCATACGGTCAACATTGTGAACAAGCGATTGCGTAAAATCGTCACCGGAAAGCCAACTGAACATATATTGGTTGTAAACCTGCACGTCCAATTCGGACATTCCTTCGGGATAACCGCGAACTCCGTAAGGCGCACGCAAAAAGGTACTCTGAATCATTCGGACTTCACCAATGGCTCCGTTGTAAATCTGTTCGACAAGAGCCTGATATTGAGGACAATAACGGCTTTGCAAACCGGAAAGAAACGATAATTTCTTTTCACGTGCTATTGTAACAGCTTCTTCCAATGTGTGGATTCCGGCGGAATCAATAGCGTTTGGTTTTTCAACGAAAACATGTTTACCGGCTTCAACGGCATGTTTGGCGTAAAACGGATGAAACTTTGCCGCACAAGCGATCAAAATAACATCGGCATCGGAAGCAATCACTCCCCGATCATTCTGAAAACCGTCGAAAATCCGGTCTTCCGTAATATCACATTGTTCGGGAAATTGATTTCGTAACGCACCGGCTCCGGCTTTGGCGCGATCTTTGAAGTAATCACCGACGGCGACGATACGGACATCTTTTCCGGTATTCAGGGCTTGGTTGGCGGCACCGAGACCGCGTCCGCCGCAACCGACCAAACCGATTTTAATGGTGCCGCTGCCTTGAGCGTGAGCAAACCGCGCAACAGAAAGTCCGGCGGAAACCGCTGTTCCGGCAATAACGGATTTCTTCAAAAATTCGCGTCGTGTTGCTGTTGTTATTGTTGTCATTTTGTTGTTCCTTTAATAAAGGGTGGTTAATAAAAAATAAAAAACACTGAAACAGGTTATTCAAGTTCCAAATGAATTGTATTGATTTTACCTTTTTCAAGTGTACAAGTAAATCCGCTTGTTTGCGGATTATTGTATTTTTCAGGAATTAGTGAAATCATTTCCGGCATACTGTTGTTTGTTGTATTTCCCGGATGATCTTCTGGATATTTTGACTCTGTTTTATTTGAATCAGTTTTTCCGGAAGAAGACTTCACTTTTTCCTTTGTTGAATAAACGGCAATTTTTGCGTTACCGGCGGGGATACCGTCGCCCGAACCGAATGTTGTCGGATTAACAATTTGTCCGTTGACAATTTCGGCATTTCCGGTAGTTGAACCGGCAACATCGAAAACAAGGGTTCCTTTTTCTAACGGTTTTCCCTTGTATTGAACCGTTCCTTCAACCTGAACCAATGGAGGACGGCTGTATTTTGAACAACCGGCGACCAATAGCACCGCAGCAAGAATAATGAGCAAATGATGTTTCATAAAGTTTTATTGTAATGAGTGTTCAAAAGGGTTATGGAAAGTTACGATTGTTGGAAAATGTTTAGGGAATCCGAAGCGTTTCTCCTCCGGCACGGGAAGCCATTGCCCGATAAGCGGCGTGATCAACACTTTCCGCAACGAATTTAACGGAACCGTCACACAAACCAAACGAAGCACCGCCGGAATGCATACTGCGAAAACCATACGCCGCATCGTATTGTTCATTGCCGATTGTCGGCGGATTTTTAATTAGTTGTTCGTTCTGATAATTGATGGGATGGGCGGTTATGGCAGCACTTTGTGTAATAAAATTTTGAGCGACACAAAGATAGCCGATACATTCTCCGAGAAGAAATGTGTTTGCTGTACCATCGGTGACGTCTGAAAAACTTCCTGTCCAAAAATATCGTCCCATTGGACCACGAGTGGGACGCGTTGCATGCGATACATAACTAGTTGGACCATAAGGGCTATAACCTCCTGAAGTATTATTGGGATCATCATATTCTACTTCGCCAATACCCGTATCAGCACGATAATCTCCAACATTGATCGCGTAATTCATTTGGCGGATTTT
>JAITQV010000128.1 GCA_031288765.1 Planctomycetaceae bacterium | reverse complement strand
CTTGGTTTTCGGGCAACAATGGTTATCAAAAATTTTTATGATGACATGGATGAAGATGCTTATGTTCTTCAATACCGTTTACCGGGTTATTCGGATTCAACCTTTGTTCCTTCAAACCGTATCACCACACGAACCGCCGGATAAATTTTGTTTTTATTAACCACAGAATATGCGGAAAAAATAGTCCGCAGATTACGCAGAGGAGAATAATCTGCGTCTGTGAAAATCCGCGTAATCTGCGGACAGTGTTCTCCGCGATTAATAAATAGACAATTACGGCTATTCTGTTATTCATCTTCGTTTTCAACTTTGGCGATCATTTTGAGGAATTGTTTCATATTGGGGCAACGTTTGGAAACATCCGGCTCAATACAACTATGAATCGCACGAGCAAGCGTTTTATTGATTTGCGGACGAAATTCGAAAATCGGTGTCGGTGCTTCACTGTGCGACATGGCGGCGTTGCCGCTGTCACCGCGAGGCCAAGGAAGCTGCCGTGTACACATTTCGTAAATTGTTACGCCGAACGAAAACACATCAAGCCGAATATCCGTCGGTTTCCGGCGAACCAGTTCGGGCGCCATATAATTTGCTGTTCCGGTACGGTTTCCGGGATCCGTGAACGGCGGACGGTTCGGAACACTCAAACCAAAATCAGTCAGTTTCAAAACCGTTCCGTCTCCCACAAACAATAAATTACGCGGACAAATATCACGATGGATAAAACCTTTGTCATGGATTTCCTGCAACGCTTCCGCCACTTGACGAGTGTAAAACACCCGCGCTCCCGCCATTAAATCCTGTTGAACCATCAGAACATTGTTCAACCCCGTTCCTTCAAGATATTCCATCACCAAATATTGTTCGCCTTCTGTTGTCAATCCTTGCTCAAAGGTTTTGACAATATACGGATGATCGAACAACACCGCAATTTCACCTTCTGTCGGTTTGTGTTGTCCTTTGAAACGGGCTTCTACGGCGGCGGTTTTCTTCATGTCGAGAATTTTCAACGCCACAAGTTGACCGGTTTCTCTGTCCCGCGCCCGGTAAACCTGCGACATTGTCCCCGAAATCGCCGAATGAAGCAATTCATAACGCTTCCTGTAATTTAATTTACCCTTACCGAATATCTTGGAAAAAAAACTCATAAACTGCTGAAAATCATGTACGGATGTAATGTCTATTTTATTAACCGCTTTATTAACTGCGGAGAACACTGTCCGCAGAGGACGCGGATTTTCGCAAACGCGGACGTTTCTCCTCTGCGTAATTCTGCGGACTATTCTTCGATGACCGAAAAGAGTTGCGATTCTTCGCGTGCCAACCCCGCCGCCCCAATATAACTGGCAAAAGAACCAAGTTGCGCGAAATCGAGTTTGAGATTTTCCGCCAAATCCTTCAATGCCCGTTTATCGACTTCTTCGCGAATCCGCGTCAGGAACATTTCGCCGATTCGTGAACCTTTTCCCCCAAACATCATTTCGCCGCCAATCAACACACATTCGGGATCAACCGTGTGGAGCAGCGTTACAATTCCCAGTCCCAGAAACCGTGCGGTATCAAGAATAATTTGTGTTGCGAGTTCATCGCCTTTTTCGGCTTCTTCATAGACCATTCGGGGAATTGCGTCGAACGGCGTATCGTCATGAATTTTAAGCGAGGATTTCAGCCCCACTTCGAGCAATTCCCGTGTTCGGCGGGCAACCGCTGTTGCACTGGAATAAGCTTCCAGATGTCCTTGATGCAGGCAATTACACCAGCGTGCTCCCGGTGACGGATCAACAATCATGTGCCCGAACTCACCGCCGAAACCATTGGCGCCCTTAATTTCACGCCCTTCCACTATAATACCGCAACCTATTCCCCTATCAAGAAGAAGTAAACAAACACTGTGCGTTCCCTTTGCCGCACCAATCCAATATTCTCCGTAAGCGGCGGCATTGGCGTTATTACAAAAGAGAACCGCACTAAGACCGGAATATTCCGCGAGTTTTTCGGCAATCGGATAGTCTTGCCAGTTGGGAATATTGGGCGGACGGTGTAATTTTTCGGTGCGGGGGTTGAGTGAACCGGGGAAACTTAAACCGGCGGAAACAATAGATTTCATATTGGTACCGGTTTTTTCGATTGCTTCCAGCACTGCGCGTGCGGCGTGTTGTGTTGATTCATCGGGTCCGAGTTCGGCGTGGTGAGGTGTGGCGAAGTAGGAAACAGTGCGTCCTTCCTGATCGACAATTCCGATTTTCAAATACGTACCGCCGAAATTCATTCCGATAAAAAGCGGAAACGCCGCTTCGGCAACAGGAAAATGAACACGCTCTTCTATCATAATCGAATTGTTCATAGTTTTATGGGTTGTTTGGTTGTTTGTGGTTAATGATGAATTGTTGGTAATAATAAATTGAGGCAATGACTCAAACTGTAAATAAGCAGGACTCTCTGATTTCAATTCCGTAAAGAAATCTTCTGTTTTTTGGAAGGAGTCGAGTTTTTATTAAACATTTGAAGTGAACCACACAAGTATTTAATACAAATGTTTAACTTATTGACAATTTGATTTATTACTTCGTAAAATTATATCAAATTGAAAAAGGAAATAAAGAGCGGAAAGTTTATAGCTAATAATGGAGGGCGCAAGCGGAGTTTTTGTAATTATTCGGCGGAATGTTTTTTTGTTCTAAACCAGTAGGGCGCGATGTGTATAACCGACAGTTGCGTTTCGTTTCACCGCCGGTTATGCACAACACACGCGGGGTTAAGATTCAATGTTAATACTGAAAACAAATCACAGAATAGATACAAATTAAATTCCATGCCTACGATTTGTTCTCTGCTTTTGTTGTTCCTTGCTTTTGTGGTTTCCGTTTTTTCCGCAAACCACAATCCGCTTGACAAAGAAGTGTTAAAATGCTCTACTTTTGGTTGTTCCTGATTTCGGCTCGTGCCGCAATCCCCTTCTTAAACTTCCTTCAAAGGAAATTTAAGATGTTCCGCTTTTACCAACCCCGCTTTTACTAATTCCAACTGCAGCCCATGCCGCAACATTACGCCATTTCATTCTTCTTCGTTTTATTTTTAACCGCAACCATTTTGTTGTCGTTATTACTACGCTATGGATTTTCAAAATCAATAACGCTTTTTAACGGGTTGCGGTTTGGTTTGGTTTGGATCGTCTTTGTCATTGCCATGCTCGTAATAAATCAGGCAGCCAGAGAAACATTTCAGCCGAAGCGTTGGTCAAGAGAACAACTGTTCGTGCCGATTATTCAGAATAATATTGAGAATAATCTACCGAATACAAATACGGTCGGGAATTTATTGTTTGGCTGGTTGTTTTTTCCCCTCCAAACAATCCCGCAGGCACGGATGCAAGCAGGAACTATTTTTACCGGAGCGGTTGTTTTTTTGATAACCGGCATTGTTTTGGAAATTTCCGGGCGAACTCTCGTGTCTTCCTGGCGGAGCCGTTGGACAACTGTGGTTCTTTTGGGTTTTTTACTTCTTAATTTGATGACGTATTCGGCAATTGGTTTTATCCGTCAGGCTGCGTGGATTTTAATCCCTTAACCGCTGCACTGCCGTAACTATTTTTTTGCAACCGTTCCTGCAAATTTACCCCAAAAACCGGCTAATCCCCGTTTACCGGCAGGAGCAACTACCAATAATTTATGTCAACAGTTCATTCGTCGAATAATATTCCAACCGTTTCCTTGCCGCCGCGCCGAACCCGCAGTGAACGTGTGGCACGGGCAACATCAAGGGGCGGACTTTCAAAATTCATCACGGATCTGAAACACAACAGCGGAGGATATTTCCTCTTAATTGTATTTTTGGCTTCCATTACGATTAGTTGTCTGCTTGAAGCGTGGAATCCGCCGTTCCGTTTCCGCTCCAACACTATTACGGAACGCGCTGTCGTCTGCAACACGCCGTTTTCTATTGCAAGTCCCGAAGCGAAACGTCTTGCCAGAGACCGAGCCAGTTGGGAATCGCTCCATGTTTTCGTCAACGACCCCAAACCCCTCATTCAACTTCGCGAATCCCTCTGGAACACTGTTGCGGCTCTGGTAAACGCCCAATCGTTTGACCAACTCGACGCTCAGGGAAAAGAAATGTGGCTCCATTTTCTCAAACCGGGCGGAAAAGACCCCCTTCCCGAAAATGTTGATCTTCGTGCCGCATTCGATGTTTTTGTCGCTTATTTCAAAGACGACACCAGTTTCGATCTGTTCAATGATCGTCTTAAACGGGCATTTACGCCTTTTGAGTTGCATGGAACATTGCGGGCGTTGCAATACGGAGCCGAACAAGGAAGTCAAGACCAAATTCTTGTGTACCGTAAAGAAGAAACTCCCGACCGTGCCGTACCGTTCAAAGTGAGCGAGGTTTTGATTCGCGACGGGACACGCTTCAAAGAGGCTTTGCAGCGTGAACTGAATAATCCCACTCTTGTTGATCAACTCTTCAATTGGCTTAGTCCCAAACTGGAAGAAACCCTCAAAGAAGATCAAAATGCCACGATTGAGTTGGAGCGAAAAGCGGCGGATGCGGTTGGTGATGTTATTGTGGAGTTTGTATCGGGTCAGGTGATTGTTGAATCGGGGGTTACATTGGAAGCCGAAGAGATTGCTCTTTTGCGTGCCGAATACAACGCTTCTCTTTTAAAATCTCCGCCAAGTATCCGGTTTTTCCGGTTTCAGGCTGTTTGGGGAACTATCTTTGTTTTGATAGTGATTGCGTGGGGATTTATACAACGTTTGGAACGGCGGCGTCCGAAATCGCCGTTATCATTTGTGGTTTTGATGGGCGGCATGGTATTGACGGTGGCGGCGGCGCAATGTATTCAACGTTTTTCCTTAACAATTGCCGAAGGGGAAATCATACCGCTTCTTTTATTTGTGATGGTTATTTCCATTACATATTCGTGGGCGTTGGCGATAGTGTTATCTACTATATTGACATTGATTCTTGTGTTTGGGAATGGCGGCGGAAACGATTTATTAATGATTTTGTTGTGTGTTACGATCACGGCGGCGATTCAGTTAGGGCGGTTGCGGTCACGGAAAAAGTTGGTTGCGGTCAGTTTTATTTCGGGTATTGTTGCTTTTGTTTTGACGTTTACAACCGGTATCTTCTGCAACAGTATTTTGGAAATCCCCGCATTTTTCAATACGCATGCCGGATTTACTCAGTCCTTATTTACGAATGCGTGTGCTAATTTTGTTTGGTCATTTCTGGCGGGTTTGATTATGACGGGCATTTTACCGTTTATTGAAGAGCCGTTTGGTATTTTGACGGACATGAGTTTGCTGGAGTTGGGGGATGTTTCCCAGCCGTTGCTCCAAAGTCTAATTCGGCTTGCTCCGGCGACTTACGGACATTCCATGCAGGTTGGAACTATTGCCGAAACAGCCGCCGAAGCGATTGGCGCCCGCAGTTTACTGACGCGGGTTGGGGCGTATTTCCACGACATCGGCAAAATCATGAAGCCGGAATATTACAGCGAAAATCAGGGAGGGTTGGACAATATTCACGATCATATCGAACCGCAAGTCAGTACAATTGTTTTGATTGCCCATGTCAAGGACGGCATTGACCTTGCACGGCAACACCGGTTGCCGAAACCGCTCATTGACTTGATTGAACAACATCACGGAACATCGTTGGTCTCATTTTTTTACGGGCGGGCGGCGAAGGGCAACAAGGATGAATCGGGCAAGGTTGAGGAAAGCACTTACCGTTATCCGGGACCGAAACCGCAAACGAAGGAAGCGGCGATTTTGATGATTGCGGACACGTGCGAGAGTGCCTGCCGAAGTATGGGAACCGCCGCAACTCCGGGCAAGATTGAAAATCGGGTTCATGTTCTTATCAAGCAAAAGCTGGATGACGGGCAGTTTGACGATTCGGGGCTTACACTTCGGGAGTTGAAGGTTATAGAGAACAGTGTGATCAAGTCGATTATTGCGGCGATGCACGGGCGGATCAAATATCCCGATCAGGAACCCGAACAAAACACAAAAATTACCGAACCCGAAACGGTATTGTCGGAATTCGGCAATATCCCTGATTCTATAGTTGCCAAAAAGATTCCGGTTTAAGTATCTATTTAGTGATTTGTTGGGCAAATGGGGCTGAAAACCCTATTTTCAGGTAACTGAATAGATACATTTATTATTTGATATTTTTATCAAATAATTTTTCTTTATTTATAATTGCTTCACGCATTTGGCGTTCAACATTTAAGAGGAAATCATATTTGGCTTGTTGATTGGAGTCGCGTTGCGGAATGGAGACTGTGTTTGGGTCTTCTCCGCGCGGAGTTGCGTCGAGCGAATTTTTGCCCGCAATAATAATCAATAACGCCTCATTATATTCCGCCGAATCTTTCGGCAATTTCGCTAAACACGGACTCAATTCCGGTCGCGTAAACGAAATTGCCCAATCCAAATCAACCGGTCCGTCGGAATTACCGCTTCGGAAAGTTTTTTTGTGACCGCAAAGAAAATCTAAACGCGTCAGCTGTTCATCCGAAAGCGGACAACGACCGAAACGATTATTGGGAAACGAGGTCAAATACGTCGGATAATACGGCGCATTCAAATCAATCCACGTCAAAACACGTCCAACCGCCTCCGAATTTGTTTGCCCGTCAATATAAACACCAAGTTCTTTCCGTGTAACATCAATTGACGGATTCGGATGCCCCTTGAGCAACACCTCCGCAATACGGCTTTGTGTTGAACCCCACGTATAAGGCGGCAACTTAACATGCGGTCCCGCTCCAACAACTTTGATTAAATTCTTCTTGTAAAGATCAACATAAGATGTATCGAAAATCGTGTTCAAATCACCGGCAAGATTCGGTTTTTTCGGATTTTGCTCAACCTTGCCGTAATCGTGACATTGAACACAATATTTATCAAACACCGGTTCCTGAACCTCTTTAATATAACTAAAATCTCTTGGAGTTCCGTACCAGCCGTTCATTGGTTTCGGCGGTTTGGTAAGCGCTTTGGGCGTGTTGGGAAGCGGCGGGAATGTTGCAAGCCGGTCTTCATGGCAACCCACACAACCATTCGTTTCGCCCGGACGAATAATCACTCCGCTTCGCATTGTTTGGATCATTCGCCCCTGTTCGTCAAGCAATTGAAAATACAAAAATGTATCCGCAGGAACCGTAAAATGCACACTGCCGTCTTCCTCAACCGGAACCGTACCAAGCACGCGCTTATTGATAAATTCGTACCAATTCATTCCCGGCGCTTGCTCACCATGCCCGTTTGCCCAACCCTTCGGCGACCACGTTTTCTTCCCCGGCGACTCAACAACACGTAAAAATTTAACACTCCCCCTTTCAACATTTTTCATACCGAAACCTTCATAGACATTGGTTACGTAAAACGTGCCAACGGATTGGGTGTAATCGGCTTCCTGAATATTAACCGGCGGCGGAGTTGCCGGAGTAAGCGGCATTGGATCAAAACAACCGTGAGACGCCGGAATATTTTTGTCAACAAAAATAACTTGCATCGTGCCGTCACGACCGAGCAAATAAATTCCCATCTTTTCGCCTTGACCGGTCATTCCGGACGCAAGAAACCAATCGGCAGAAAGCGGAAACGGATCCTCCAATTTAGGATTTACTTTCGTGAAAGTATCATATTTCCGTACCTCTGTAAATGTTTCTTTTGTTCCTTCATCAACAAGATTGATTGCCGAAGCGGGCCAAGTTTGTAACACCGCTTGTTTACCGTCGATTCCTTTTTGCCGGTCAACCAATGCGATTGCTCCCCAAGGTCTGTCGTGAGTAGAGGTGAATGTTGCAACAAAAACAGAGGAGCTGTCCGGTACGATTTTCGCATCGATAACGCCGCCGGGTGAGGCGGTATTATTGCCCCAAAAGATAGCGTGGTTAAAACCGTTGGCGGTTGTTATCCAAACTCCTTGAGCGTCTCCGAAATTGCGGTCAACATATTCCCAACGGTCATAAATAATCCGTCCGTCCGGCATAAGCGACGGATGCCCTTCAAATAACGTACTTTTACCGATTTGCCGGATATTTGAACCGTCGCCGTTCATTTTGTACAAGTTACACATAATATGTCGGTTACACATACAATATTTCGGTTCACGTGTTGAGGCGAAAACAATTTCCCCCGTCGGCAAATAAAGCGGATCAATATCACTCACTCCCGATAAAAATGTCAATTGCGAAAGCGGCGAATTTGCCAAGCCGGTATTTTCTGCAATGATCATTGTTTTTTGAGTGCCGGTTAAAAATGGTTTTAATTGTAGTTCGTAAATGTGGTAGTCGTCTTGAATATTCCGGCGAATCGAAACAAGTAATTTTGTTGCGTCAAATGACAAACACGGATCGCGTACAATACCTTCGGGAACTTCAATCAATACCGTAACCGAATCATCGTTCGGATTCCAAATCCGCAGTGAACTATTTCCGCGAAAACTGCCGGTGTTGATTTCACCGTTTTGGAATAATGTTGCGGTGTTGTGGTGATCGGGGCGGTATTGTTCGCGTGTAACGTAAAGAATCGGGTGTTTGTTAAGAATGTTACGGGCGGCATCGCGTTGGGCTTTTTCCAATATTTCACGTTTAGCAATCATATCGTGTAAAAATTTTTCGCGTTGTGTTGTTTTTGCAACATCAATATTACCGTCAGCACGAAAGTTGTCCATTCGGATATGCGCCCAACTGCCGGTTTCCTGATCGACAACTTGTAACACGAATGGTTTATCTTTTAATTCGGTAACATTCCAAACAGTTTCGTTAAGTTTTTGGGTATTTTGTCCTTGAGTTTTTCGGACGGGTTCACCGATGTTGCCGTCGTTGAGAACCGGACAGAGGGCAACATAAGTTTTTTCCAATTTTCCGCCGCCGACCAAGAGTTTTGCTTCGTTGCCGGTCAAGACGAATGCGGGTGATTCGAGAACACAAATTGTATCATCGGTGGGGTTGGGATTTTTTGCGGATTCTAAAGTTGTCAAATAGAATTTGCCGTGTTTTTCGTAAGGAGTTTTATTGTTGTGAAATTCAACATCGCGATTGCCGACCGGTTTGGAATTTTCACCTTCAATAATTTTCCAACCTTCTTTTGCGAGTTCACCCGACTCAAAATCAAACACAACCGATTCCGCAAAACACGAAACCGCACAAAAAATAAACAAGGCGGTAAGTAAAACAATACGCATTCTTAAATCCTCCGTTTTTAGGTTAATTGTAATTAGTATTAATTGTAAACTGTACAGTCTAAAATATTCGCCCGAAAAGGGCATAGCGTTTTTGTATAAACAACAAATTTAATTACGACAATTATTTTAATCTTTTTGCGAGAATGAAATAACCAAACAAATAAAATTTTTCATTTTAATTATTTTGTGAATATTTTATTAATTCTGCAAGGGGGATAATTGTTAATCGAACAATAATAGTAGGAGATAATCGCAAATAGCGCAATCTATCCCCTACTACGCAGATACTACTAAAGTCCTTATTTCAGTCTGATTTACAATGACTTATTTTCTCCGCCGCTACATGACCCCATTGCGCCCCAAACACCATACGGTGATTGACCATCAGTTGATGGTTTTTGCGATGGATCACCGCAATCAATGCTCTCGGAAACAAACTGCACGGAACCGTCATAGCGTACGGCATTGACTCCACCGCTATGATAACTTCCTGCCGAACCAAGGTATCGATCCCAAAAATCGCTACTCGGATTGTTTGTATTATAACAACTCGGTCCGTTTGGTGCAAGAATGGTATTAAATCCTGTAACGGCTGCTGCCCCGCGATGCCAGCCGTAACCGCCAATATCACAAGTGTTAACTCCTGATTTCCATTCTTTTCCGTTTGTGTAACTCAGACACGTTTGAGGAACAACCTGACTTTCGGTTTCGCCCGTACCGATAAGCGGAACAGTAACACCGCCTACAGAAGTACCGTAACCAACACCGACTTTGATCAATTTCAAATTGCCGCCGTTTCCGACACATCGTTCCGAAAACACAACCGTGTTACTTGTTCCGTCGGAAATTTTCTCTAATCCGCCTCTCCAATAAGGTCCGCCGACAATAGCACTTCGTTTGTTTTTAAGCGGTCCCCATTTCACACGGTTGGCATCACCTAATTGATAAGAAGCCATCGGCAACTCCGGCCAATCGGCATAACAAACAACGTAGTTGATTATATCAACACGAGTGGGTTTCCCTGCCTCCGATGGACAAAGAAAATCGGGAATGCGTATATTTTCCCAAACACTACCTACACCGCTTAGCGGCATAAGTTCTTCTGATTGAGCGCCTTTTTCCAAATAAAGAAACAAGGTAAATTGTGAACTGACTCCAACGGGTAACCACGGACAACCGGCGGGCAATGAGTTGAACGTGTCGTGATAGTTGTGCAATGCTATCCCCATTTGTTTGAGTTTGTTGGTACATTGCATTCGTCTTGCTGCTTCTCGGGCCGCTTGTATTGCTGGTAACAACAAAGCAATTAACACTCCGATAATCGCAATGACCACAAGAAGTTCGACCAACGTAAAGCCGAACAGTGAAGAAGGGGAAAGAGTTGAATATTTGGTAGAAAAGAGTTGGGAAAACCAAGACGTAGTGTTTTCCTTTCTTAACTCTCTACCTAATCCTGCCCCCCCCCCCCTGGTTTACCAGGCTTTCCCATTTTAACATTGGAATTTTCTCAAAAAAATTCCACAAA
>JAITQV010000607.1 GCA_031288765.1 Planctomycetaceae bacterium | reverse complement strand
CCGTAGGTTGCGCTTCGCTCCACCTACGGTTATGCACATCTCGTCCCTTGCGGGACTAAGATTCGGTGTTAATACCGGAAAGAAACAAATCACTGAATAGATACCATATTGGTAAGTTAGCGAAAAGGTCTAATTTTCAAAACGTGGAAAGTATATCTTAAATAAAAAATATATCTCAAACGGAATGAAAATACAATCGGTTATTGAGATGTACGAAAAGGGGCGGATGTTGTCGTCCAAGGAATTACCGGCGCAAAATATCCCGGACGAGGCTGCTCCCAATAAGGCGAATTGCCCGGTACGCCCTCAACACGAAATACAATCCGAATCGTTTGTTCATTAGGATCAATAAGATTGCGGACACGGTATTGATGGACGTAAAGAGCCAATGTATAAGTCCCCGTGTGTAACCATTGAGTCGGCAGCTTTGAAGTAAACGTTACCGAACCGGCAGCCGGATTCCAACCCTTCTCAATAACCGTATCGTGTTGCAATGTGGTAAACAACGCCGCTCCGCTTTCCGTAAAAAGAACATATCCGACTCCTAAATTAGTGTCGGGTTTTTCAATGGTTCCCTCGATAACAACATAAACGTCGTCGTGCGGATGAATTGTTCCCGTAAGTACGTTGTGTTGAGAGTCGGTCAAACAAACCCGAATCGGAATAAACAAAGGATCATGATAATTTCCGTCCGTATCTGTCCATTGATAAGGTTCGCCGGAACGTAATACCGTACCGTTATAACAATTAATTGCTTCGGAAACATTGCCGGTATCGAGTTGTACTCTGCCGTGTTCCAATAAAACTATCCGGTTGCAAAGCCGGTGTACCGCTTCCATATTATGCGAAACAAATAAAACCGTCCGGCCTTCATTTTGTGTGGCATCACGCATACGACCAAGACATTTCCTCTGAAATTCCGTATCGCCGACCGCCAACACTTCGTCAACCAACAAAATTTCCGCATCCAAATGCGCCGCCACCGCAAACGCCAACCGAACATACATGCCCGAGGAATAACGCTTGACCGGCGTATCAAGAAATCGCTCAACCCCCGAAAATTCAACTATCCGATCAAACTTGCGAAGAATCTCACGGCGTGACATTCCGAGAATCGCGCCGTTCATAAAAATATTTTCACGCCCCGTCAATTCCGAATGAAATCCGGTGCCGACTTCCAAAAGTGAGGCGATTCGCCCGCTGAAAACGATTCGTCCGCTGCCGGGTGTTGTAATTCGTGACAGAATTTTGAGCAATGTCGATTTACCAGCCCCGTTTGCTCCGATGATACCAAGTGTTTCGCCCGCCCGTACCTGAAATGATACATTATTCAAAGCAAGAAATTGTCTCGAATAAGGGGAATTGTTGGCGTCGAGCCGTTGATTGGGATCATCCTTGCCGCGCCAACGCGCCCACATTGATTGAAGATCGTGCATCAAGGTTCCGTAACCAATCACGCCCAATTGATATTCTTTACTCACATGTTCAATATTAATTACAATATCAGTCATAAAAATAAAAAACGGAATATGTAAAAGATGTATAAAAACGGAAGAACCGAAAAATGAAACAAAGGACTTGAAAACGATGGATTTGAAAACAAGGGATTTGAAAACAAATGATTAATGTTTACGGCGGGAAAGTGAGACGAGATAGCCGGCGGCGGCAACCAAAACAATAGTCGGACCGGAAGAGAGATTGAAGTAAACACTGATGAAAAGACCAAGCCATGTAACAATCCAGCCAAACAAAACAGCAAGAACACAAATCGGAAAAAGCCGTTTGGCAAACCGGCAAGCGGTTGCCGCCGGAAGCGTCAGCATGGCAATGACCAACACAATACCAACAATGCGAACCAACAAAACCACCGTCAACGCCGTCAATATGAGTAACAGTTGAAAATAAAACATTGTCGGAATACCCCGAAGCCGTGAAAATTCTTCGTCAAAACAAACCGCTTCGAGACGTTTAAAGAAAACAAGAACAAAACAAAGAACGATAATACTGAGTGATGAAACCAAAAGGACATCGGTTTTTGTAATGAGAAGGATATTACCGAAAAGGTAATTTGCGATATTGATATTACCCGGAGTTAGTTCGAGAAGCAGCAAACCGAGAGCCATTCCCGCCGCCCAAATAACACCGATAATTGTATCTTCACGTTCTTTTGTTTGAGTTTGGATCAGACCGATCAACATAGCGCAAAATACCGCAACAAGAACCGAAACTCCCATAGGCGGAAACAACATAGCGGCGGTTGTTCCGGCGCAACCGGCTAAAAGATATTGACCGTAAAGTCCGATTCCGATGCCGCCGAAAGCACAATGCGCAATGGCTCCGGCGAGATAACCGATTCGGCGCACGACGACAAATGTTCCGATTAAGCCGAACGGGATTGCGGCAATTGCTCCGATCAAAAATGCCCGTTGCATAAACGGAAGCTGAAGAGTTTCGAACATAAATATAACATTTATTTTACGTTAATTCAAACATCAATTATGAAACTTCATTATAAATGAAATTCATTGCAAAGACAAGTAAATGCCGATTTTATTAATCTTAGAATACACAAAATATGTTGCGGAACTTAATAAATTGTATATGAATTTTTGTAGGATAATTGGGATTTAATTTGTTTACGCATGGAAAACAAAAGGTCGGCAATTATTCGCCGAGGGTTTTCGCCAAACGATTGCCTACCTTGTGAATTGGGGACATCCAATCCGTAGGTTGCGATACGCTCCACCTACGGTTATGCTCATCACACCTCTTACAAGGTTAAGATTCAGGGCTAAGACTGAAAATAAAGGACTGAAAAGATACCTTGATTTCGCAATTATTCCGCCTATTGTGTCATTTTGCAGCAATTTTGGGCGAATTTGTATCTTTTTGAAGCATTTGGACGTGCAAAATGCAAAAAATGTCGTGCGACAACCGGCAATTGTCGTGTGACAACCGGCAATTGTCGTGCGACAACCGGCAATTGTCGTGTGACAATCGGCAATTGTCGTGCGACAACCGGCAATTGTCGTATGACAGCCGGCGATTGTCGTGCGACAGCCGGCGATTGTCGTGTGACAGCCGGCGATTGTCGTGTGACAGCCGGCGATTGTCGTATGGCAACCGGCGATTGTCGTGTGACAATTGGTAATTGTCGTATGACATTTTTTGATATTTTTGGGGTTCATTGTTCATTTTCTGTGATTTTGGAAGTTCATAATGCGGCAGGCAATTCGTTTTCGGATGATTGACTGCCGAAAATCACTGAAATATTACGAAAAATTTTGAATGCCGTAGTATTTTTATCCAATTGTTGTTATAATACGTTTACTTATCGTGAAATTGTACAAATCCACCAATTTTGAACAATATTTGTTTTGGAACACTCATTTTGAAGCAGTGCTTATAAAAAACAGGAAGTTACATTTAATATTTGAAAAGAGGAACCTCATGCGGAAAATATTATTTTATTGTTGCGTTATTTTGGGAATTTTACCGTTGACATCATTTGTTGCGGCGGAAGATGATTTTGCGGTTCGGAGCGGAATAACGAACAGTTTTATTCTCTTCGATCAAAAAGAATATCAACAAGTCGCTTTTTTCGGCGGTGAAACATTGAAGGGTAAATATCCTTATTGTAACGCTGTTGTCGATTATTTCAAGCAACATTTCGAAGGAGCAAGTATCGGGTTAAATCCATTTCCCGATCAAGGCGGTTCATGGTATGGCGCATTCCGTGTCGCCCGTGCGGAACCAGTGTTCGGAGCAACCGTTCACAATGCATGTATCGAATTTATCGACTTCGCTCCTGACGACTTCGGTAAAAATGAACAGGAAATCATAGATGCTTGGGAAGGTATTGTTCGCGGCTTGCTTTCATTTCGGCGGACAATGGACATCGTTTTTGTTTACACGCTTTCGCCGGAAATGCTCGCTGATTTCAACGCCGGTCGAACGCCAAACGTGATTCAGTGGGCAGAAAAAGTTGCCGAATATTACAGTTTGCCGAGCATAAATTTTGCCAAAGTTGCCGCAGAAAAAATCAAAGCCGGAGAAATTTCACCGACTGATTTTTTCGCCGTCGGTTCACAACCAAGTCCGAAAGGTGAAGAAATTTACGCAAAAACGGTACGAAAATTTATCGATGCCTGTCTTGTTGTCCGAAAAATGGAAGGAAAAAATATATCAAAAATTATTGCCAAAACAGTTCCTGTTCCGATTTCCGCAACGAATTTGGAACATGCCCAAATTATCGGATATGACTGGACGGATTATCCGAAAAGTTGGATTTCAGGCAAGCAATCGCCGATACCGTATTTCCGTCACGTTTTGGTTGCCGACCATTCAGATGATCCTCTTTCAATAACCTTCACTGGTTCCGGCATTGGATTACTCGATCTTGTCGATAAAAACACCGCAGTGTACGAATATTCTATAGACGATTCCGGCTGGAAAATACTCAACGCCAAACCGTCCGATACCGATAAACCCGTTGTTCGTGTTACTAAAATAGTTGATGGTTTTTCCGCCGCCGAAGAACACGTTTTAAAACTCCGTTTTGCGGAGAAGCAATCGGATGGTCAACAAACTCTTCGGATTGGAGCGTTTCTTGTTGATGGTTCGGTCAAAGCCCCCTACACCGGTTTGACGCCGTTGGAACTTGCCGATGCAGTGTATGCCGCAATGAATCCAATTCAATATGATCCGCCGAAAGACCGTTGGAAACATATTCCGAAGACAATGGAAAAATTGCGAAACGGTGAAACATTGAAAATTGTCATGCTCGGTGATAGTATTATGGGTGATACTGGTTCCTCGTTTTACGACAAAATTCTTGAACGCCAATATCCAAATTGTAAAATTGAACGAATTATGTCTCTTCGCGGTTCAACCGGTTGTTGGTGGTACAAGGACAAAAACCGTATCGAAAACTATGTTTTGAAACATAAACCCGATTTGTTGATGATCGGCGGAATTAGTCAACGCGGTGATGTTGATTCAATCCGCTCCGTCATTCATCAGGTTCGGGCAAAACAATCGCCGGAAATTATATTGATCACTCCGGTATTCGGAGCCGAATCTGATCCACACCTGAAAAACTGGACATTTGAAATCGACGCCGAAAAATATCCTTACCGTGCCGAATTGAAAAAACTCGCTGAAGACGAAAATTGTGAATTTGTCGATTTAACTGGTGTTACGTGGAAGTATATGATGGATTCCGGTAAATGTTACGGTTGGTTCAAACGGGATTACGTTCACGCCAACCAACGCGGTTTCCAAGTCATTGGACGACATCTCGTCCGTTATCTGACTGCCGATTAAACCGTGTTACCGAAACAACGATGAAATTTAAACTATTAATTAACTAATTAATAACATGAAAAACAAAAATTCCGCTGAAATATTGCTGTTTTTCTATTTTAACTGCAAAGCATGTAACGTTTTTCATAAAGAACGTAAAGAATGTTTTATGAATTGTATGAATTAAAAAATTACAATCTTTGCGTTATCTTGGTGATCTTTGCGGTTAAACGGAAAATTCTACGAATAATTACAGTTTTTACAATTTAAGGAATTTAGTAATAAAAATCTCGTTTAATATGGAATATTCTATGAAAAAATTGATTAAAATAATGAATAGCAGTATTATTCGATGTTGTGGTTGGTTATTGATACTGACTGTTTTTAATTCAGTGTCAGCACTGCAAACCGCTCATCTTTTGGAATCACCGAATAAGGAACATAAAGTTGAAATTTTTATAAGGCAAATCAACCAAATCGAATTCAAAATTTATTACAAAAATAAATCAATTCTAACCGTTTCCGAACCTGATTTTTTGTTTGAAAACGGTAAAAAATTATCGAAACAATCAAGGACAGTCAATTTGCCCAAACCGGTACCGTATGAAGTTCGTAATTCTTGGACACCAGTTTTCGGTGAACGAAATACAATTCCCGAAAATTATAATGAAACCGTTCTTGAACTTCAGGGTTTACTAAAAATAATTTTACGGGCTTACAACGAAGGAATTGCGTTTTGTTACGAATTTGAAACAAGGGAGAATGAAACACTTAAAATCGCAGAAGAATTGACAAAGTTCTCTTTTTCGGACGATTATCCCTGTTGGACAACTTATTCGGCACAAGGTGTGTACCAAAAAGTTCCGGTCAGTAAGATGAAAAAAGATTGTGAACGTCCTTTGCTTTTCCAGATTCCTGATGGTCCGGCTTTTGCTCTTGGTGAAGCCCGGCTTGTTGATTTTGCCAGAATGAGATTTCAACCCGTTTCCGGTGAAAAAAATACGATTGCCGCTCAACTTGCCGGAAATGTTGAAATATCCGGAACAGGTAAACCATTTCGTTCGCCGTGGCGTTTTATTATGATTGCCGATTCACCGGGTCGGCTTCTTGAACAAAATTACATGGTACTCAATTTGAACGATCCGTGTTCGCTTGCCGACACATCATGGATCAAACCCGGTAAGATTATCCGCGAAGGAACATTAACAACAAAAGGCGGAAAAACTTGTGTTGATTTTGCAGCGGAACGCGGATTGCAATATGTTGAATTTGATGCCGGTTGGTATGGACAGGAACACGATGATGCCTCCGACGCCAGAGTTGTCAATCTTGATCCCAAACGTTCCAAAGGACCGCTTGATCTTCAAGAAGTTATCAAATATGCTGATTCCAAAAATATTGGAATTATTGTTTATGTTAATCAACGGGCATTAACTCGGCAATTCAATGAAATTTTGCCGTTGTACAAAAATTGGGGAATCAAAGGAATTAAATTCGGTTTCGTTAATGTCGGTTCACAACAGGCAACCCGTTGGCTTTTCAATGCTGTCAAAAAATGCGCCGAATACAAACTCATGGTCGATATTCACGACGAATATCGGGACACGGGTTGGAGCCGAACATTGCCGAATTTGATGACGGTTGAAGGTGTTCGTGGTAATGAGGAAATGCCGCCGCCGGAGTTGAATGTGGTGTTACCGATGACCCGATCTCTCTGTGGTTTCGCCGATTATACACCCTGTTGGTATCATCACCGGATCAAAACATCGCAGGCTCATCAACTCGCTTTACCGATTGTTGTCTATTCTCCATGGACTTTTTTGTTTTGGTACGATAACCCCGATATGTTTCAAGGTGAACCGGAACTCGATCTCTGGAAAGAGCTGCCAACTGTTTGGGATGAAACAAAAGTTTTGATAGACAATATTCCAAACACGGTTGCGATTGCCCGACGTAACGGTACTCATTGGTATGTTGGAATTTTAAACGCCGGAGAAAAACGAACGATTCTTCTTCCTATTGACTCACTGTTCAAAACCGGAAAATCGTATAAAATTATTCGTTACACTGACGAAGATTTGGACGGCAACGGAAAGAAAATTCTATCTGTCGAAATTAATAATGAAACGGTTCCTATTCCAAATTGTGCTGAAATACCGCTTCGCAGTAATGGCGGTGCCGTACTGAAAATCAGCGAACATATTCACGACAATTAGGCTCTTCTAAAAATTCTTATTTTTCGAGGACTATATTGTCAATTTATTATTTTTTGTTTTGTTCGGAAAAATTAGGCTGAAAATGAGGTTATTGAAATCGCATAAAATAAACAGCAAATCTTATAATTACAAAATTTTAACAAAAATTTCACTGAAATATTACTATAAATTACTATAATTTTGTTTTAATTTTTTCGTAAGGCTTATTTGTTCATGTGGTTCGTGTTTAAGAATTCCAAAGTATAGAGAAGCAATACAGTGGTTTGGGCATCCGATTTCCAACATTAAAACAGAATTTCGAGTGTAACAAGTACAGCCGTATCAGTAAATAGTTGTATCTGTTACGTTGTCGGAAATACCGCAACCGAACTCCATGATGACACCTGAGT
>JAITQV010000597.1 GCA_031288765.1 Planctomycetaceae bacterium | reverse complement strand
AAATCAATCCTCTTGAATTTCTTCGACTCACGAAGTTTGGTCAACGCCGCTTGAGTTATGTTGGTATTGTCCTTCAATGTAAGATTCTCCAGTTTCGGCATCGCTAACAATAAGTCCGCCGAAGCATCCGTAATTTGCGTTGAACGAATCGACAACGTTTTCAGATTCGCCAATTTCGAAATTGTTTCCAACGCTTGATCCGTTATGGGAATTTCCCAAATGTCCAACGTGTCCAAATCTTTTAAGTAAACCAAATTCAAAATTCCCGCATCGGACACCGACGCCAATTCGTTCAAATATAAACGCTTCAAGGCGGTCAACTCCCGAAAGACCTCCATACCCGTGTCGTTGATCGACGGAAGCCCCCGCAATGTCAGCCGGTTTAACTTCATTCCCTTGAACTCCAAAATCCCCGACGACCCAAAACCTTGACACCGCATGATAATTAAATTGGATAACTTGTCAAACTGCCGGATAAATTGCCCCGCATTGTCGGTAATGTTGAAATCCTGAATCTCCAATGTTTCCAGACCTTTGACCGCCGTCAACGATTCCAAACCCGTATCGTCCACCGCCGGACTTAGGTGTTTGAGACTTTTCAGAGCGGGCAGCGACGTAAGATAATTTAAGCCGCTGTTTCCGACCTGCATGTTCGCCCGAATATCCAATATCGCCAACTTCGGCAACTCCGAAATGTCCATCATGCCGAATTCGCTAAAATTGCAATAGTTGACCACTAACTCCGTTAATTCCTTCAATCGGGAAATCTCTTTCAACGAAGTATCCGTCAATAATGTGTTCGAGGAAATATCCAGAGTTGCCAACGCCGGAAATGATTCCACAATTATTTTGACGGCGTTGTCTGTGATGCCGGAATTTTTCAATCTCAGGTTCTTGATTTTCTTCAATCCGGCAATTTTCGCAACCATCGCATCGTTTAATTCCCGATAATTCGCAATCAACAATGTTTCCAAATCGGTTTGTTGAGCGAACAAATCGAACGCTTCCTCATCCAAATCCGCGCTGTCGATTGTAATCGACTTAACGGTTTGTTCCGGTGTCAATGTCCATTTCCCTTTTAATTTTTCGACGAGTTCCGCCGCGTTTTTTCCTTCGGGAGTTGCGGGTTGTACCGGAACATTTTGATCTTGTTTTGTTGCCGGCAATGCGTTGGACGGTTTACGGTCGGATTGCGCCGGAACATTTTGGTTTTGTTGGTCGGATTTCGGGTTTGCCGGTTCCGAAACGGGCGGTTTCGGCGCCGCCGGCTGCGAAGACTTCGGCGGACAACCCGTAAAGCAAAGTGATAACGCCATCACTATAATAATAGAAAGCAATCGTTTGGTTTTCATTGAATTGGCAGATGTTAAAAAGTGGGCGGAGTAAAAAGGAATCCCTTTCGGGCAATCTTTTTTTTGCAAGGCAACACGTTTGAAGCCGTGCAACGTGTATCCGGTTGAAAAAAATTACGAACAGGGTTGGGGTAATATTTTAACGGAATGTTTTTTTGAAGGTTTATAATCGAAAGGCGGACGAGTTTTTGCGGTTTTATTATTTACGTTTTACATTTTTTGTGTTGAGCGATTCTTCGCGGGCAAGTCCGGCAGCACCAATATAACCCGCATCCGAACCGAGAACCGCAAAATCAATAGTTATACTTTTCGCAACCGCTTTGAAGGCGCGGTTTTTGACTTCGGCGATGATTTGGGCAAGGAATCGTTGACCGAGCGGGTTGTCGCGGCCGCCGAATGTCATCGCGCCGCCCAACAAAATACACGCCGGATCAACCGTATTCAACAACGAAACAATCCCAAGACTAAGATATTTCGCCGTATCCATAACAATTTCGTAAGCTAAAGGATCGCCTTTTTCGGCTTCGTGATAAACGATTTTAGCGATTTCACCGAGGCGGGTTTCCGGTGAAATTTTGGAGCGGACGGAGGATTCACGGCGGTCGGTGAGGTTGATGGTTCGCCGAGCAACTCCGATGGCGCTGCAATAGGCTTCGAGGTGACCGCGTTGCCCGCAACCGCAGAGCAAAGCATTTTCGGCACAGTCAATCACCAAATGTCCGCATTCGCCGCCGTAACCGGTGGCGCCGTCAATTGAACGTCCTTCGATGATAATTCCGCAGCCGATACCGGTTCCCAATGTCAATAAAGCCATACTGGGTTGTCCGCTTGCCGACCCCACCCAATATTCGCCGTAAGCGGCGGCGTTGGCGTCGTTGCAAAAAAGAACGGGCAGATGGGTGAGTGCCGAGAGTTCGTCGCAGATGGGGAATCCTTCCCAGCTATGGAGGTTTGGGGGTTGGCGGAGTTTTCGGGTGGCGGTGTCCATTGTTCCGGGAATACCGAGTCCGATACCGTTGCATAAACCCTTGTCGATTTGCAGCCGCCGAAACATATCGTGAATGGTTTCGGCGATTAATTCGGTAGCGGTTTGCGGGTGCGGTTCGGTTCGGATCGAAACGCAACTCAAATGAACCCCTTCGTCGTTCACCGCACCCGAATCAATAGAACGCCCGTAATCATCCACAAGACCGATTTTAATACTGGTGCCGCCGACATCAACCCCGACAAAAAACGGAGTTCGGGCTTCTTTGACCGCATGCAGTAATCTTTTTTCCTCTATCATTATTAAATTATCAGAATTAGGTGTTGCAATGTTGAACCACGCTCAGAGGAAATTATTATAACCCAATATCAAAAATAAAAAAAGATGTAAATAGTCACAAAATCAATTTTTTACCGGAAAAAACACAAAATTGCCGTAAAATATTGTCCGAATCGGAACAACCTTCCGATTTTTTTCGTAAATTTTGCGCTTTCCGTGTTCAAAAAAATATTAGCGGGGATTCTAAACACGGAAGACGGGATTCTAAACACGGAAGAGGGGATTTTTAACACGGAAGACGCGGATATTGCGCGGAATTACGCGAAAATATTCCGCGAATTTCCGTGTAATTTCGTGTTTTCCGTGTTCAAAAAAACATTAGCGGGGATTCTAAACACGGAAGACGCGATTCTAAACACGGAAGACGCGGATATTGC
>JAITQV010000499.1 GCA_031288765.1 Planctomycetaceae bacterium | reverse complement strand
CCAAACGTACAACACTGTAATTATAAGTACTTTTAATATCATCATTTACGAATATTTATAATTACAACATTGTTTTTTAAAAATGCGTAAAAAAACAGATCTTTTGAACACCCTACCTGGCGGGGTTTTCAGAATTAATACTGAAAACAAATCCCTAAATAGATACAATAAAAACAAAAAATAAAACACAAAAATTATGAGAAAAGATTCACAAATTATTTTTTTGGGAGGGGTGTCTTGACCGATACTTTTTTAAATATAGAATAACCGACAAATAATTTTCCATTATTTAAATTCAATATTTAGGAGACTAAATTATATTTTAAAAAATAAGTAGTCCGAATTTTTTGTTCGGGTGAAAAAAATAATCGAGTACGTCAACAAACATTAAAATCGCTTCGGCGAACTGTAATTTTCTACATAACGACCGGATTTTCCGGGTAGAAAATTACTGTTGCATTGTAAAGTTGCGTTGCTCCCGCTAAAGGAGCGTCGCGTACAATGCGATAGGTATAATTCAGCATTACATTTTAAAACATGTATTGCACCACTTTCGTTGGTGGGAATGGACCTGTTTTAACAACCGTGTCGCTCCTGACAAAGAGTGACATTTCTGTTGCCGTTTCTCGGCTAGTGTTTGTTTCCCACTTTTGTAAAAACAGATTATACGTTATGTAATCTGTTAATATGTAACCTTTTTTCTCAAGGAGAAAAGAAAATGTTTGTAAAACTATTTAACCTTTTGCCATTTTTTATGGCAAGCCTCACAGTATGTTTCATGCTGTGTGTCATGTTGTGTTCCGGCGGTAATTTCCGTTCGAAAGTTCATCGAACCGGATACCGAAACGGGTTTACGCTGGTAGAATTGTTGGTAGTAATTGCGATTATCGGCGTGTTAATCGCTCTGTTGTTGCCAGCCGTGCAAGCTGCCAGAGAAGCCGCAAGACGAATGCAGTGTGCGAATCATCTCAAACAAATTGCGTTGGGATGTCACAATTTCCACGACACACAAGGAGAATTGCCCAGTGCTACTTTTTCGAAAGTCGGGCGTACGTTGGCTGAGGCGGATCCGGTTTCCTCGGCACTACCAATTATTGAGTCGTCACTCACTTCGCGATACTGTGATAAGAATCGTCATCGCTGGTCTTACTTTGCGACGATTCTTCCATTTCTTGAACAAATCCCATTGTATGACAAGGTTTTGATCTTAATGAATCCTGCGTCACCTTATTCCGGTAATAATCCTGCACCGTGGCGTGATACACTTGCCGCTTATAGCCTTGGTGCTATCAACCAGATTATTCCAACCGCATTGTGTCCGTCTGATCCCGAAGGTCGAAATAATTCACATGGAATCGGGCGACTCAATTATTATTGTAATCGCGGCGACATTTGGACACGAGCAACCAGCGAATATGCGGATACACTTATTTCTGTTGCACGTGGAGTATTTTCACGCGGCGATAATTTTCCACGTTCCTTAGTAAGTATTACCGATGGAACTACGAATACGTTGATGTTTTCTGAAGTTGTTTCGAAATTCAACGGACACAGCACGGCGGCAACTTCGGCTCTTCCGACAAACACATATCCGATTCGTGGAGCGGTTGCTGTCGAAGCCCGTGAACCGGTTTCCCTTTACATAAATCCCAATGCCTGTTTACTGCAAAATGTTGGCGGAAACTTGAAAACACCGGTTGGCGGTGTCTCTGATTTTATGGGACCTGGGATGAGATGGACTGACGGAATGGCGACTTATTCCGGTTTTGCCGCAGTTTTACCGCCTAATTCGCCAAGTTGTACGACTGCGTCTGGATCCATACCAATTGAAGGTTACATAATGATAACACCAAACAGTTTTCATACGGGAGGTGTGAGTGCCGCAATGTGTGATGGTTCGGTACGCTTCGTTTCACAGACAATTGATGCCGGTTCACCAAACCAAAATATGTCAATGTCCCACTCCGATCCTTCACCATGGGGAGTTTGGGGAGCACTTGGTTCTCTTGATGGAGGAGAACCAAAATCGTTTTAAAATGTAATCAACTGCAATTATTCAGTGGAATTTTCACAAGGATTTCGAACTCTTTTTTCAATCACAGTTGAAACGATTATGATACGTTTTGGCAAATTCCACTGAAATATTACAATCAACCTCGTTTTTATAAACCGTAAACACAAACATATTCTTCTGAAATTTCAAGGATAATTTTATGAAACTATTTCAAATATTGATATTACTTTTGCCGATTCCTGTTTTAATTGGTTGTTCTTCCAAAAAACCGGACGGATTTCCTTCAGTGTATCCGGCAACAATTGTTATTACGCAAAATGGAAAACCGTTAGAGGGAGCTGTGGTCATACTTGAATCTTCCGCAGAACGTACACGGTGGAGCGCCGGAGGGAAAACCGATGTAACCGGTTCCGTACAACCTGCAACTGTTCAAGGAAATTATTCTGTTCCCGGTGTTCCGGCAGAAGATTTTTTTGTAACCATTACAAAAAATCCGATTGTCGAAATCGATCAAACGGTCGATCCTGAAACACTCACTCCGCAGGAACGTGATCGTCTTAACGCGGAATACGAACAGAAAATGATTGAAGCACGAAAAGCGGTTGGGATTCCTGAAATATTGAGTGTTCCGCAAAAAACTCCGCTTCGCTGGAAAGTAACAACATCCGGTACAAACGTTTTACATGTTGAAACCGGTGATTACAAATAATGTTTACCACTTTAACCTTTTACCTTACAAAAAACCATGAGACAAATTTTTTCGTTTATTGTGTTTGTGATTTCTGTGCAAGTTCTTTTTGCACAAAAATTTCCCGGAGTTCTTGATCCGCCGAATGTTTTGAAACCTGTTCCGTTGGAATACGGCAATGACAAACGTTTATTTCAAGGGATTCCCAGTATGGCGATTGCACCGAACGGCAGACTTTGGGCAACCTGGTATTCCGGTGGAACTACTGAAGGAGAGGAGAATTATGTTCTTCTTGCGACAAGCGGTGATTTGGGCAAAACGTGGACAGAACCAATATTGGCGGTGGACGTTCCGGGACCGGTTCGTACTTATGACCCATCCATGTGGACAGATCCCGACGGCAATGTTTGGCTTTTTTGGGCGCAAAGCCATCATTGGTGGGATGGTCGAAGCGGCGTTTGGGGTATCACTACTGATTCAGGTGATCAGGAAAATACCGTTTGGTCAGAACCCCGCCGGCTTTGTGACGGAATTATGATGAACAAACCAATTGCCGAT
>JAITQV010000438.1 GCA_031288765.1 Planctomycetaceae bacterium | reverse complement strand
AACAACAACGCGGGCAATATAGCCAAATATTTGCGGCATCTTGCGAGTATTGGCAAGATGAAACCCGATTTGCGCGGCGCGAAGCGGCAACTTTATAAAGCCGCGATCAAAATGCTTGGAGCGCCGGATTTATACGTTTCCGACGAATGGATTGAAGCGAATGTTTTGACGGGCGATAAGGCAAAAAAGAAAGACGTTAATCCGTTTCGTAACTTTATTGCAAAACAGGTAATAGAATCGGATCGTTTTCAGTATCTTGTCCGTTATGTTAAACCGGAGACGGTTCGAGCGTTGATGGGCAATTCGCAAATTATCCGTTATGTTTTGAACCGCGTAGGTAATATTCAAGACGATCATATTCACGAATCGCAAGTTGAAAAGCATTACAAAAATTTGCCCGAATACGACGAATCGGAAACGAATTTTGAGAAAAAAGTCGACGCGTTGACAAAATATTTAACGGATTTTTCGTTTTCGAATATTGAAAATCAACGCAAATTTATTGTGAATAAAAAAGAAGACAGAAATAAAGCGATAGAAAAGCTCAAAGCATTAACGAGGCTTTATCTAACCGTTGCTTTCGTTGCCATTAAAAATCTTGTCAAGACAAACGCACGTTATTACATTGCGTTTTCGGTGTTTGATAGAGACAAGCATTTGTCTGAGAAAAAAGATAAGAAAGATAAAGAAAATGGAGAATTAAATGATAATCCGAGCTTTGAATCAGAAATCGGTGGATTCAAAAACTATTTTGCCATCACGGAGTATTTTCTCAATAAGGATGACAATGTAAGATACATTCCTGATCCGAAGTTACCAGATGCGGAGAACAAAAAGGCTTTGTTCAAATTTATTGATACACGAGCTGGCAAATGGCATTTTACAAAAAAATGGAACAAAATTTTACGGAATAACATTGCCGAAGCAAAAAAAATACATGAAACGGGCTTATTATTGACCGCAGCCCGTAACGATGCCGAACATTTGAATATTCTCTTTGCGTTGCCGAAATATGTTGCGGAATTTCACACAGATAATAAACCAATGCAGTCGTATTTTGAACTTTACCATTTTATTTTACAAAAATGGACGTGCCGTCCAGAATGGTTTGATGAAAAGACCCAAAATTATTTTCCTAATCCGTTATCACTCGGCGATTTACCCAACAACCTCGAAAAACATCATACGCCTTCACATGATTGGATCAAATACGCATTTGTTTCGCTTGCCTATAATTTGCCGCGATACAAAAATTTAACGATTGAAGCGTTATTTGATGAGGACAGTGAATCCGGCAAAAAATTAGTCGAAGAGCGAAAGAAGAAAGAAGAATAAAAAAGAAAAAAAACGAAACAATTAACCAACAACTTTTTTTCGTATTTTTATTCGATGCACCTTTTAACGATGTTTGACCTGCCGAGCAAAACGAAACCTGAACGCCGGATTTATCGGCAATTTAGAAAACGGTTGCTGGAATTGGGTTTTACAAAAATTCAGTTTTCGGTCTATATCAAATACGCCGACAATAAAGCGCAATTAGACGCTTTTAAACGTAATGTCACAAAGGTATTGCCGAAACGCGGGAATGTCCGTATGATTAACCTGACCGATCAACAATACGTAACAATGGAAACTTTTGACAACAATAAACAAATTACCAATGAACTTCCAACGCCGGATTTCATCGTCTTTTAGAAAAGGCGGTAACCAAAACCAAAATGAAAAGCCGGCAATCCTTGCCGCTGCACACGCAAAGCATATCCTCGATTTTTCCGAAGGACATTGTAAACTGCGTGAAGGGAACAAGCAACTGATGATTGAGAAAGAGGATGGTTCGGTTGTAAGTATTCCGTTTGCGGAGATTGCTGTGATCCTGTTATCCAATGCCAATGTTTCTGTTACTCAAACGGTGATGCAGAGTATTGCGGAGTTTGGCGGGATGTTGGTGATTTGTGATTATCGTCATCGTCCTGTTAGTATGATGTTACCGATGGAGGCGTATTCCGTGCCGGTACAACGGTTGAAGTTACAAATTGAGGCTTCGCAACCGACATTGAAAAATGCGTGGCAGCAGATTGTCAAGGCAAAAATTCGGGCGCAAGCTCGTTGTTTGGCGGATGAGTCTATGAAATGTTCTTGGAGCGATGCGGAAGTTTTAATGAAAATGGCGGAAAACGTCAAAAGCGGCGACCCTGATAATATTGAAGCGCATGCGGCGAAAAGATATTGGCAAGCGTTGTTTCCTGAAATAGAATTTCATCGTGATCATAACAATAATGATCCACTCAACAATCGCTTAAATTATGGTTACACAATTGTTCGGGCAATGACGGCGCGAGCGATTTGTGCAACAGGATTTCATCCGGCGTTAGGAATTCATCATTGCCATCCGCGTGATGCGTTTTGTTTGGCGGATGTTTTGATGGAGCCGCTACGACCGCTTGTTGACTGGGTTGTAAGAATACAATTTAATGCTTCAAGACATCTGGAAACACGAAAGTTGACAAGAGAACTCACGCCGAGAGTGAAACAAGAATTAATTTATCCGCTTACAAGTTATTTCAATGTCAACAATGAGAAACGGAAATTGTTTG
>JAITQV010000392.1 GCA_031288765.1 Planctomycetaceae bacterium | reverse complement strand
ACAATCAAAACACCCAATATTGACCGGCTTGGTCGTGAAGGTGTTTGTTTTACCAATGCTCATATTACATCGCCGTCTTGTACACCATGCCGCAGTTCGCTTTTTTCGGGACAATATTTTTACCGAACCGGACGCGGAGCCATTCTTCGTCCCGCTCTTTGGGATGAAACAATTCCGGTCTTTCCGTTACTGCTGGAACAATCAGGTTATCGAATCGGTTTCACTTATAAAGCGTGGGCACCCGGTCTTAATTCCGATGCTCCATTCGGCGGAAACCGAACTCGGTATGTCAAAGCGGGAAATCGGTTTAACCGTTTTTCCCATGTTGTTACGGATTTGATTGCCAAAGGAAAAAACCGCGAAACCGCAAAAGAAGAACTCTATGCCGAATGTTTGAAAAATTTTGAACAATTTCTTGCCGACGGTGAACAAACATCGGAAAAAAACGCTCAACCTTTTTGTTATTATTTTGGTCCGACCAATACGCATCGGACTTGGGAAAAAGGTTCCGGTAAGGCGTTGTGGGATTTGAATCCCGACGATTTGAAAGGAAAGTTACCAAAATTCCTGCCTGATGTTCCCGAAGTTCGTGAAGATTTCTGCGATTATCTTGGGGAAGTGCTTGCGTTGGACGCCGTTTTGGAACGCTTTCTCAAAAAACTTGAGGAAATCGGCAAACTCGATAACACAATTATTGTTATGAGCGGCGATCATGGAATTCCCGGTTTTCCGCGCGGAAAATGTAATTTGTACAATTTTGGTACGGAAGTTTCATTGCTGGTTCGTTGGGGCGATAAAATCAAAGGCGGCAGAACTGTTGACGATTTTGTCAACATGATGGATATTGCGCCGACATTCCTCGAAATTGCCGGTTTAACGCCGCCGGATTGTATGACGGGGCGAAGTATTTTGCCGTTGCTCCTTTCGGAAAAAAACGGACAAATCGATCCGAACCGTGATTATGTTGTAACAGGAAGAGAACGGCATTACGACAGTGCCAGAGCCGATTACACTCCTTATCCTCAACGATCAATCCGAACGAAAGATTTTTTGTACATTCGTAATTTCAAACCGGAACGATACCCAATGGGAGACCCGTATCATCAGACAACCGGCGATTCGTCTGAGGAAATGAAACAAAAAAGTATTGATACGGGATATTCGTTCCCTGATTTTGACGCCAGCCCAACAAAAACATGGCTTCTGTTACGTGAAAATGATCCGCAATGGAAATCATATTGGGATTACGCTTTCGGCAAACGCCCCGGTGAAGAACTTTATGATTTACGGCAGGATTCCGATTATCTTGTTAATGTTGCGGAAAATCCCCAGTATGCTGAAATACGGCAAACACTTGCCCAACATCTTATGGACATTTTGACATCAACCGGTGATCCGCGTGTTACCGGAGACGGTCAAACTTTTGAAAGACCGCCGTTTGCCGGTCAAGGGACTTTGGATACTTCTATGCCTCGAAGAAAGAACAACCGATAAATTGTGGTACGTAAACTACTTTCGATATAAAAAACAATATGTCAAAATAATAAATCGTAAAACCAACGGAAACTAACTAATTCACCTGATTGAAGGAATACCAATTTCAAAGGAACATCAAAATAGAGACATTTTTCAAAAAAACTCGAATAATACCTATAGATAAAATATGCTCCCACACAAATAAATTCAAAAAATATAAAACACCACAACAGCATTAGGGCGTTGTCCTACGCTATTGTATTAACTAAAAGGCTTTCTGCCCTATTTTCAGAATAAATAATTGAGCAAATACTATGTTTTTATTGAGGAGGCTTGATTTATACCTTGTTCTGCCCTACAATATTTTACGTTGTTTATTTCATTCTCCACTCCCTAACCCAGAGAATCCAATTATGGCAAAAATTTACGAAGTTTATGTGTGTGAATTGTGCGGCAATATCGTTGAAGTTCTTGACGGAGCCGATGGCGATTTAATTTGTTGCGGACAGGAAATGACCTTACAAAAAGAAAATACGGCGGACGCGGCAAAAGAAAAACATGTTCCCGTTGTTACCGTCAACGGAAATACTGCAACTGTTCAGGTTGGAAGTACGTTGCATCCGATGGAAGAAAAACACCATATTGCTTGGATTGAAATCCGGCAAAATAACAAGTTGCAGCGAGTCCGGCTCAAACCGGGTGATGACCCCAAAGCCGTTTTTAATATCGAAGCCGGTGTACCCGTTGTTGTTCGAGAATATTGTAATCTTCACGGACTCTGGCAAACATAATCGGCAGATATAATCTTTTCGGTAATTCCTCACGGCATCCGTTTTGAAGCAAGAACTTTAACGTAATAGTTTTTGCAACTTTTACGCCGGTAAATACAAGACAGGCAACTTTTTTGACGAAAGATTGCCTGTTTTGTATTTACTGATTTTGTTTATTTTTATACCGACAATGGTTGACTTGCTTTCTATCCGAACGATTGAATATTATGATTGTATTTCATCAACGAATGACCGTCTCAAAGAATATCTGAAACAATCTGTTCCGATTAAATTACCGTGTCTTGTGGTTGCCAAACAGCAAACAGCGGGACGCGGACGCGGTAATAAGGTTTGGTGGAGCGGGGAGGGGGCGTTGTTGATGTCGCTTGGTTTTGAACTTTCGGCATTTTCTTTGAATCGGAATGATTTACCGTTGTTTTCACTTGCTGTCGGGCTTGCCGTTCTCAAAACGGTTCGCAATCGGTTGCCGGAGAAAAATAGGATTGGTTTGCATTGGCCCAACGATGTTTATGTTGATGGTAAAAAGATCGGCGGGATTTTAATGGAATCACCGACTTCGCAACATCTTGTACTTGGTGTCGGAATCAATGTCAACAACCAACTCAATGAAATTCCCTCCGAATTTCATACCGAATTTAAGAACAAACCGATTACCTCTTTAATCGAAATTCTTAATGAAACAACGGATATTTCCGTTTTGATTTTAAATTTTCTGACATTGTTTTCCGGTGAAATCAATCGGATTATTATTGAGCCGTTGGAGATTGTTCGGGAGGCGGAACGATATTGTGTTCAAATCGGCAAGGAATTAACTATTCGTTTTAATCACAGGGTTATTCGGGGGCATTGTTTTGGTATTGGGTTGGACGGTTCGCTCCGTTTAAAAACATCAAACAGTATTGAAAACGTTCAAACCGGAATTATTGAACTTACGGAAGAAAACGAATAAATGAATCGTAGGCAACAGTTTAGTTAATAGTTTATAGTAGACCTTTTCCCTTACCTGCTCACACATTGAAAACATGGCAAAAACGTCGTATTTTGTAATTATTAAGCCGATTGTTTTTTTGTGGGTTTCACGGTTAAAGAATAATTGTATCTATTCAGTTCTTTATCCGCAACTAGGGCTGAAAGCCTTTTAGTCAATACAGTAGCGTAGGGCAACGCCCTACGAAGAGGAATACAAATAAATTTAAGCCCTGAAAGGGCGACATATTAGTTAATAGTTTATAGTTTATAGTGGATAGTTTATAGTTAATAGTTCGCAAGCGGAATTATTGCGTTGCGGTAGGAAATTTGTATCCGACACTATTATCTATTAACTCTAAACTATTAACTAAAACATCGCCTACCTCTTGATTTCCTAATCAAAAATACAAACAACCTAAAACGGTTGGCTGCTTTTTTTAAAAAAAATAAAAAAAAGTTCCTCTGACCGCTTGACAGTATTTTGGAGGGGATTATAATTTTGGGCATACTTGAAATTTTGATGCGGAGGAAAACATCAGCAATGAATATTCCTTTCTTCTCGTAAATTTTTTAAGTTTGTTTTAATTAACATTGTGTAAATGTGTAAAATTCCTAATTGTATAATGTGATGCAGACACGTTCTGTTTTCCGAACTGGATATCGACGATTTGAGCAAATGGTTGCTTGGCTGTTGCTGGTAACATTTGTGCCGATTGTTATTTTCAGTGAAGGATTACATTTGCTGCCCGGTTTGGGAACGTGTTGTAAGTCGTATGATTTCGGGCAATCTCCCGCAAATCATTATCTATCGGAAGAATATTTCGATTGCCATCATTCTCATGATTGGGATTTGGGCGACTCGGATTTGCATGATCCGGTTTCGCAACACCAAAATTCGCCGCATCACAATCCTTCTCAACAACCTTATCAACATGGTTCCGATGAATCGGAGGATTGTTGTGTTGTCTGTGAATTTTGTTTGTTATTCAACAGTGTTTCAATTTCGGCGGGAAGTATTTTGGAATTGCCGATAGTTTTTGCTGTTGATAGTTTGGAATCCGTCTTATTTTCCGGTGAATTTGTTTCACTGTTTCTTGCGCGTGCTCCGCCAATGGAAGTTTAACTTTTGTCGGCGTGCATTTCTTTATTGCGTACGGATTATTGAATGTAACTGTTTGTTTTTATTAACCGCAGATACACGGAAAAAATAGTCCGCAGATGACGCAGATTGTTGAAGATATTGTTGAAGATACTGTTGAAGATGTTGGTATTCGCAGATTCTTTTTTGAGAGTTTGCAATAACAAAACAGATCAATGTATTGAAATACAACAATTTTAATTTCAATTTTTATTTGTTTTGTCTTTATTAAAATAGGGTGTCCTAAGGTCGATACCAAACCGAACATTCGCGAAAATCCGCGTCTGTGAGCATTTGTGTAGAACATTTGCGTAGAACATTTGCATAATTTGCGAACGGTGTTTTCCGCGGTTAATACGGTGGTTAATACAGTAATCAATACGGTAGTTAATACAGTGTTAATACAGTGTTAATAAATATAGACAATTACTTGAAAGCGAGGATATTGTTATGGAATTAACAGGGCAAGAAGAGAGCCGTCATGCGGAAAAGAGTGATCCGGTGTTGAAGCGGATGTGCGGGATATACCGTGAATTATTATTACATGACGGATTTGGCGATATGCGTGTGGACATACGGATATTGAAGCGCGGGCAAAAGGAAGTGATTATCAGTTCGGGCAAGCAATACCGTTATGTTGTGGATGTTCCGAATAGTTGATAGTGAATAGTGCCGCATGCGAACTATTAACTATTAACTATTAACTATTAACTATTAACTATTCACTAGAAAGGAGGTGCTTATGGTATTTTTTTCCGTTGCGAAAGGGGGTTTCGAACGGTCTTGGGTCAAAAGTTTTGACTTACAAGAATTTGATTATTTTGTTCGTTTCAGTTTTGAACATGGGAATCATAGAGAGCCGGATTGTTTGTTATTTTAATTTCGCAATGTGCGGAATGGCAAAACGGTAATCGTTCCGATGTTCCATTCCAAAATCTTAAAATCTAAATTAAAGGAGACAATAAATATGTCTAAAACAATTAGAAAATCGGGTTTTACCCTTATTGAATTACTGATCGTCATTGGCTTGCTTGCAGCGCTGGCGGCAGTATTACT
>JAITQV010000335.1 GCA_031288765.1 Planctomycetaceae bacterium | reverse complement strand
TTCCTCGCGGGCTGCACAATAATTGGCTTCAATTTCCGGTTCTTGGGTTGATTGGTTTTATTGCCGGCAGTATTGCCGCTTTGTTTACTTGGAAAAAATTCACCCGATGAAGTTTTCGCGTAATTGTCTATTTATTAACCACTGAATACATGAAAAAATAATCCGCAGATTACGCAGATTTTCACAAATGTAGATTTTCAGTAATATTTCAGTAATATTTCAGTGGAATTTCAGTGGAATTTGCCCAAACGTAGGTAATCGTTTCAACCAACCTTATTTTCAACCTGATTTTTCCGATCATAAAACAGAATTTCGTAATATTGAATGAATAAAAAGATATACATTAAAATCTGCGGTATGACAACACCGGAATCGGCACAACAATGTTTGGAAGCCGGAGCCGATATGATTGGGTTGGTTTTTTACCCGCCAAGTCCGAGACATGTTGACGTTGCGAAAATTCGGGAGATTCTGGATGCGGCGGAACCCTTCCGTAAACACGGACGTAAAACCGTTCTGGTTGTTGTTGATTCTCTGCCGGACGAAATAGATTCACGTATTGATTTTGTCCAATTACATGGTTCGGTTTCCGGTAACTTTCCGGCGAAACGGATTCAAGTGATCAAAAACCGCCGAACACAAGACCGGTTGCTCAAGGAATTTGCAACAAAAACATTGGAGGATTCGCTTTATCTTCTTGAAATGTCGCAAGGTTTTTTACCCGGCGGTAATGGTGTGATTTGGAATTGGTTGGAAGCAAAAGAATTTTGCAAACGATTGCCGACATTGATTGCCGGCGGAATTACGCCGGACAATGTACTTGACGTGATTACTCAAGCCGAACCGTATGGAATTGATGTTTCCAGCGGTGTTGAATCTTCGCCGGGTGTTAAAGATTTTAATAAAGTACAACAATTAATCGAAAAAATTGTGCCTTCAATTTCCGCACAAAAACATTGATACGATGCCAACGTTCCAGCGTCATTGTATAAATTATCAACGAGGAAATTATAGAGGATGGTTTCGGCGGTGTAAAGTGAGGCGGATTTGTTGCGGAAATCTTTTGACCTTTGTCATTGTATTCGGCTTTAATCAAAGTTCCATCCGGTTGGATTGTTTCGATAATATTACCGAACATATCATATTTGTACTCGGTTGTTCGAACATCATCACCGGCTTTGACAATGGATTTCCAAACACGTCCTTGCGAATCATAAGGATTTCGTCGAGGCAATCTGATTTTGTATCTATTATTTATAATTGCTGTCGTCATTATTCTTTAATTGTTTTTTGATGATTTTTCGTTTTTACTCCAATACTATCTAAAAAAGTTTTGTATTCATTGAGGTCAAATGGATCATCACTTTTCATTAAAACAGAATAACATTTTCCACGAAAAGCCAACAAAATTGAAATATTTTTACACGATGAAAAATCTAACAGAGTACCTTCTAAATTTTGAACTAAACATCTTTTTCCACGTAGTTTCCATAGAGAAGTATCTTCTATTTTTTCATCTTTTTTTAAGCTTTCTTTGAAAATGTCTATATCAGCTTCATATCCTAAGTCGGTTAAATCAAAAATCTGTATTTGCATACCTGATTTTGTGAGTAAAACACGACCTGATATGGGGTCTGTTTTTTCTCTGGAAAAATTAGGCGGTATGGTAAATGGTATGAGAAAATAAGGTTCAGGATATTTTATTTTTTGTTTTTTTATTTTATCTCGAAGTTGTTGTTGAGCTTGTTGTGCTTTTTCGAAATTAATTGTTATACTTTGGAGAAACGGCATGTATTCTGAAATATCCCAAAGAGAGTCGCTTGGAATTTTAATATTCAGAGTAAATTTTGGATTTTCTATTACGATTTCAATCTCACTCGTAAAAAGAGTAATATCAGATATTCCTGTATTCTCTACATAAAATACAACAGAATCTTGGATTTGTATTTGACGAAGTCTAAAATTAGCATCAATTTTTGTTAAATCCTTTAATCGTTGAATGGGAAAAAATCTTCTCTCATCAATAAAACAGAAAATGATACATTCCTCTGTCTTCCGTCCAGAAAGTATCCACACAAACCAAAGATCACGTTTCACTTTAGTAAAGCGTGATGGTAATATAAAAGAAATTATTTCATCTTTATACATTTTTTATTGTTATATTGAAGGAATGGGAATAACCAAGAATTTTGTACCAGTACCAGACCGACACATTCCATGATTTATTCTCCAAGTATAAAAGACTAATGCGTTACCATAAGCATCAAAACTGTACTATTGAATAATTGTTGTATTATATTCATTAAAAAAATCATACCAACTAAACCAATGTACGTAAAGATCAATTGTTAAATAGACAGTTACATTGCATCACTCAGATCACCCGTTTATCGATGACCCGTTTTGCCTTGCCTTCACTTCGGGGAATCGAACCGGGCTGCACAAGTGATACTTTGGCGTGGATTCCCGTAACTCGATGAATCTCATGCCGCACACGGTTTTGGAACGCTTCAATTTCACGCACTTTATCGCTAAAATCGTCCGGCTGCACTTCGAGTTTGACTTCGATTTCGTCCAAACCGCCGAATTCACGAGTCAAAATAATCTGATAATGCGGAGCCGTCCCCTCAACCTGAAGCAATGCCGTTTCAATTTGACTTGGAAACACATTTACGCCGCGAATAATCACCATATCGTCGCTTCGTGCCGCAATACGGCGCATTCGGCGAATCGTTCGCCCGCAAGCACAAGGTTCGGAAATCAAACTGGTCAAATCACGCGTCCGATAACGAATCATTGGCATTGCGAAACGATCCAATGTGGTAAAAATCAGTTCGCCCATCCGACCGTCGGGAAGCGGTTCCAACGTTTCGGGATCAATAATTTCCGGGTAAAAATGGTCTTCAAAAAGATGTGTTCCGTTTTGATGAACACATTCCGCCCCAACACCGGGACCGCAAATTTCCGTCAAACCGTAAATATCATAAGCCTTAATTCCGGCGTCTATTTCAATTCGTTTCCGCATTTCCTCCGACCAAGGTTCCGCACCGAACGCACCAACACGAATCGGTAATGTTCGTAAATCAACACCCATTGATTGGGCTTTGTCAATAATGTGCAAAAAGTAGGACGGAGTGCAGGAAACAACGGTTGCGCCGAAATCACGCATGAGCATAACTTGCCGTTCGGTATTGCCGCCGGAAATCGGAACAACCGTAACACCAAGAGCCTGACCGCCGTCATGCAAACCGAGACCGCCGGTAAAAAGCCCATAACCATAAGCGTTTTGAAGTATATCGCCGGGACCGACTCCATAACTGCGAAGTGACCGGACAACACTTTGTGCCCAAACAGCAAGGTCTTCCCGTGTATGAGCCACAACAATTGGTTTACCGGTTGTTCCGCTGGAGGCGTGCATTCTGACAATTTTGTCCATTGGAACCGCAAATAAACCAAACGGATAAGTATCACGCAAAATTTGTTTCGTGATAAACGGCAACTTATACATATCATCGAAACTTTTAATATCCGACGGAATAAGTTTTCGTTGCACCATTTGTTCGTGGTACCAGGGGCTGTTTTCGTAGGTATGTTGGAGGATGATTTCCAATTTTTGCCATTGGAGTTCCCGAAGCCGGTCTTTTGTGAGAAAATCCAGATTGGTTACGGAATTTAGTGTCGTTTGCGACATATCGAGTTGTAAATGGTTAGTCATGGGTGTTTGGGGATAAGGAAGATGAATCGGAATAATGCTTGTTCAATATTGCGGAACAAGACAACCTTTTGTCAAAACACATTGGTTTAACAAGACGATTTATTTTAACATACCTCGAAAAGGAATCAATCCGTAAACCATACTCAACAGATTAAAACGAATAATTTAACGCCGATAATTGACGGCGTTTTTGTTTTAATTGCCGTTCGCCGACAAATTTCCCAGTCGGTTAACGCCGACGCAGTCGTTCGGCGAACGATTGTCTACCTTATGGTTGCCAAATTTTTAGACTGTTTTTGTTTTTGGGTAGGAAATCAAAAGGTAGGTGGCGTTTCGCCGAAACGCCACAATATAGAGGCGAAAGATTTTTCGCTCCTACATTGTTACCGTAGGTGAAAGCCGTGTGTGACAGCCCTTCGCTGAAACGTTGCCTTACCTTATAATTACAAACTTTTTGTGAAAATTCCTCTGAAATATTACAAAATTTCTTCAATTTACGAATTGGTATGAAAATCAAATTTCGTAATTATTCAGTGGAATATTTGTTTTCTACTTGAGAGTGAGCTCTTTAATTTGTTCTTTGCCCTCTTTGTCAATCCAAAAGATTTTGTATTTTCCTTTGAACCCCCGAAATGAAATTGAAACATTTTTACTGTCGGCTGTTCGCACGAAATTTGTCTTCCATTCGTGATTGATGAGGCGATCCAGGGCATAATACGCTGGTTTTGGTTCCATTTGCCGCGTGAACAATCCCGATGTTGTCGGTTCACCCGGTGCGCCGCAACCGTCAACAATATTCCACCAAGTAATCGCAATCATCGACTGCCACGAAAACCATTGTCGATAGAGATTTCGTGCAATATTTGCCTGAATTTCACGTCCTTCGGGGCTATCGTTTGGAGCGGTAATTGTGATTTCGCTTAAGTGTAACGGAACACCGGCTTTTTCAACGACGGACAACATATTGTACACTTGCGTTGGAGTTTGAATTTGTGCGCCCTTCGCAATATCTGCACATTGTTTCGGATTAAAGAGATGCATTTGTAACCCCATGACATCAATCCGAATTCCGCGTTTGCGCAAATCATTCACCTGATTAACGTAACCTTGATCATTAGCGTAATCGTTAATACATTGTACAACACTTGGCGGAAAAACTTCATTAGAAATCTTGAACGCCTTATACGTGTAATCACGCGGCAAAATACCGTAAGCACCACTCGGATTCTTTTCGTCATACTTAGGATGGTGGGGATTAAGTGAATCAACCGAACTTTCATTCACAATATCCCAACGATTGATTCGTCCTTTATAATGTTGCGCTAATTCACGGATTCGTTTTTCAAATTGCAGTTCCATTTTCTGTATATTTTCTACTTTCTTGGGAAGCCATGCCGGATGATGCCAACGGTCATTGCCCCAAATGATCGGATGACCGTGACGATAAATATCGTGATTTTCACAGTATTCCACCATTTGATCTGTTGCCGGACGTCGCCAAAATTTTTCCTTGAGACAATTTTTTGTTTTCGCCCAAAATTCAGGATTGTCTTCGTCGTTTATTGAGTAACGCGGTTTACCCGGTTCCGGTTCGAATGGTTCCCAGTAAAACGGAATCACCGCCGAATTAAACAACGTATGATAAACCGCTTTGTATTTGTCGTCGAGTTCTTTCGAACCGAGTTGTCCAAAGTTAAACATATTCGCACCAAAAAGAAATTCGTGCGAAATTTGTTCAATTTTGATTTCGGTACCGGGTTTTACGTCCGATAGTTCAATTTTCGCATCGGCTTTACGGTATTTTTCGATACGTCCGTCAATCCGTTGCTGGACTTCGTCATTCCAGAGATTCCAGTATTCCTGACTCATAACATTGCGATCAGGCAACGGCGGTATTTCCTTTGCCGTAACCGTCGCAATAACAGAAACAAAAATTGTGAACAAAATCACAGAGAGCACAGACAGAATTAAAGTTTTTTTCATGTTGACCTCACTTAGGGTTAGGGATAAAAAGCCGAAGTTTCAAATATTCGGCAACAATTTTTTATTTAGTGTTCCAGGATGTTACATTAACATCTAACTGTTTCAATTCGTAACCGTTCACGCAAATAAACGAAAAACGGATAATCTTTAGTAAATTCACGTGAACGATTACAAAACAATAATTGTGCAAAATCATGGTAATTCAACGGTTGTTCCATCGGAAACATGCGCTAAGGCACGAAGAACATTCAATACCGTTGTTACCTTTGCAGCCCGTACCGAACCATCACCCATGACAAATAGGCAAATTCCCGGATGATAACTCCCAAATGCCATCATAAAATTCGGTTGATGTAACGGAATATGAGTAGGAGTTGTATTATCGGAAAAATCTTCCGGTCTTAAAATCGGATTGATACGTTCTGTATTCAATGATCCTCCTCCGCCATCCCAAGGCATCCAATAAACAAGTGCTCTTGCACCGAAAGCACTTTTTCGCCAACCGGTTTGTAAATAACTGCAATCACCGCTATTTCGTGTTTGTTCGGCAACACCACTGGCATAAGTTGTATTGGGACATTTTCCGACACGATTAAGTGGAATATGTTTTTCTCCAATGAAAAACTGATTACTCAATCCATCGTTCACCCGTGCAAATGTATCACGCGGTTGCCAAGAGATTCTACCGCCATTATCTTGATTAATGGATAACCGAAATGGTCCGAATTGTTTATTTACTGCATATTCTTGTTCTACGGAAAACCATGCATTATCTGCACTGGTTCCGCCTTCTCTGGTTGTTGCAAAAACTGCGGCATAATCACCAAGTGGACCTCCGCCGTTTGGATTGTTTCCGCCTTCCGTGTCATTACTTACACGATAATCATTCATTTGAACACCTGAACGGCGTGATGGACATATATAAGTTGTAACAGAGGCAAACCCTTTTCGCTCTTCGTCGGTTAAATCACCCCACCATTTGTTACTCACTATTGGAAAATTGATACAATTATATCCGCTGGAGGTAGTATGGGGTTGTGTCATTCGGTCATACAACGCGGCTTGTTCGATAAACGGATACAACAAACCAAAGTGACTTGTTGTATTAGGACTGTTTGTTCGAACTGTTGCCGGAACGATTCCGTTGTAAGTGTCGTGAAAATTGTGGATTCCAATCCCGATTTGTTTCAGGTGGTTGGAACATTGTAAACGTCTTGCCGCCTCGCGTGCCGCCTGAACCGCAGGCAACAACAGTGCGATTAACACGCCGATAATCGCAATTACCACAAGTAACTCCACCAGCGTAAATCCGTTT
>JAITQV010000008.1 GCA_031288765.1 Planctomycetaceae bacterium | reverse complement strand
GACCAATTGTAGAACAACAATGACTGATTGTAGAACAGCAATTGGTTAATGTAGAACAACAATTTTCGAAATTTTGGGGGTTCATGGTTAGTTTTCTGTAATTTTGCAGAAAAAGGTTTACGGGAAAAAGGTAGGGGCGAAACTTTTTTCGCCCTTACCTTACAGCCTAATGCTGCTGTGGTGTTTTAAGTTGATAACGGAGAGTTGATAGTGGATAGTTCACAAGCGGATTAAATGCGTTGCGATAAATATTAACCAATGGAAAATGAACTCTAATTTGCGATTACAATTGTTTATCAGATTTATGATCTGCACTTTCCAAAAACTTGTGGTAAAATATTTTAGTCAAATGCCTTTATTTTAAGTATTTCTCAAAATTATCGCTGATTTAAATACAACTTTGCTCAAAAAGTAGAAGTCGCAAAAAATAGAGATTGTTTTAAAATACCTCAAATTTAAGCATATTGACCTTTTTAATTTTTGGGAAAGTGCAGTTATTATCTTATTTCTTTAATAAAGTAATAAGGTTGATTGATTTAGAATTTTGGATTGCTAAGGTTGTTTTGTTCGGGAATAAGGTTGAAAATAAGGTTGGTTTTACCCAATTGCTCAACAAAGGACTAAATAGATACAATCGTACACTTGTGAACTATCAACTAATATGTTGCCCTTTCAGGGCGTTTGATGTATTTTATGGACATTAACCCGCCGCGTTGCGGCGGGCTGTATTCTATCGCCCTTGCAGGGCGTAGAACAAGCCGGCTAACACCAAATTGTATATTCCTTGTTGTCGGCAAGCCGACAACGCGGCGTTTCGGCGAAACGCCGTCTACCTTATGAATTGTTAATCGCAAGATAGGCGAAGGGTTACCTATCTGACTGAATAGATAGATCAACTCTCCACTGTCAACTATTAACTCTCCGCTATTAATTATTGCGGTTTTGGTTTGCGGAACAAAGGCATAATACGATAAGGCGTTTCAAGAATCAAAGCCGCTAACACCGTATTGAGAAGCCTGCCGCCGGTGTCGCAATAATGATCCGGAAAATACCAACTCCCCGCTTCATGTCCGCGATTCGATTGCGTTTGAATCAAAAATTCCCGAAGCTCCGAATTCCAACGTTGCCAATAATTGTTGTCGTAATGGTGTATTGCCAGTGTTGCGTAATAAGCATAATAGAGATTGCACGACGAACCGTCTTTTTTGGCGAACGGTCCCCATTGAGCCACCATCGTAATTCCTTCGTCAAGCATTGTGTCGCCGGGTTCCCAACCAAGATACATCCGCAATAATAATCCGGTTGCCGTACAAGTTTTCGGCGAATCGGGACCGGTTCCCCGCAATTTCAGATCAGGAAGATAATTATATTGCCGACCGCCGTCAGTTGCGGTGGATTCGAGAAAGTCGTTTGCCAGATAAATTGCCGGTTGCGAAACGTACAATCCTGCCAGTTTTCCGCTTTTCAGAGCCATAATTTGCCAGGCGCTTACCGAAAGATCGCCGGGCGACTCATTCGGACGGTAACGCCAACCGCCGCCTTGACGATCTTGGGCGTTTTCAATAAACCGAAGCGATTCCTGAGCCGCATGACTAAGTTTTGCCTGTTTTTGCAGGCTCATCGCATACGCCTCACACAGAACAATCGCAGCAATCCCCTGAGAATACATTCCTTGCGATCCTTCACGGTTCAACGCAAGCCCCCGTTGCTCTTCAACACTTCGTTTAATAAGAAAAAAAAGCCCGTTGTCAACCAACTTTTTGTAAGGACTGTCAACTTGATGCGTGTAACCGGCGCCCAAAAACGGGAGAAGCGCCAACGCTGTTGCGGCAACTCGGCTGCCGTGTTCTCCGCCGTGGGAACATTGCCGGCAAGTCTCCTCAAACTCAAAATTCCAACCGCCGTCTTTCCGTTGGTGAGCGGCAATCCATTGCAACGCCGCCTCAACCGCATTTTCGCCCCGAACACTGCTGTCGCCAACCCCAACAGATTGCCCGCGACCTTGCGGTGTTCGCCCTTCGTAACCGCCGCCGCTGACAAGATCACCCTTGCGGCGTTCGGGAGTTCCGCCTCCCGAAACCGGCGACGGTAAATCTGTTGCCGGAAGAGATTGTGTGTTGTTTGCCTGATCGGGAAGCGCGTTAGGTTCCGGCTGGTTTTTCTCAACCGTCTCATCATGTTGCGGATTGGGTTGGGAGTCCTGAGTTTGCTCTTTCAATGCTTCTTTTTCTTCTTCTGCCGGTTCCTCTTTGCCCGGCATAATCGAAATATCATTCGTTTTAACATCGGGCGGATTCCAGCCGACAAGAAGATCAATCCCGTACCACTTATCAATTTTGGGAAGCATCCACCATGAAAGAAGCCAGATCAATAGAATATGAATGAAAACACTGACCGCCGTTCCAATACTTTCTTTGGAACGCAACTTCTTCGCAACAACTTCAAACCAAACATAAATCGGCTTTTTATTGTTTTCTTCATTTTCTTTTTCCGGTGTTTGGTTGGGGCATTGCCGATTCCGGTCATGCCCCTGCGGAAAGAAAATCTGTCTAAGAAAATGAATAATGTCGGCAATTCGCACGGATTCAACAGGGTATCATGCTAATACTGCTTGCGCAAGCGGTGTTGTCCTACGCTCCGAATGGGCGATACAAAAGGGCAATACGATTGTACCAACTATATCGGCAACTAGGGACAGTATTATTTCTTAGGGTTGGGAGTCGCGAATCCAGGATTGTTGCGGTTTGTTGGGTTCGGGCGGCGGCGGAGACGGCGACGATAATAACGGCGGCGGCAACGGTTGTGAAGTGATGTCGGCTGTTGGGGCGTCTTCTTTTTTGGGCGGAGTTTTTCGCCGGTATGTTTCGAACTTTCGTACCGGCGATGCCGGAAGATAAACAACGATTCGGCTTAAAACCGGCGACGAAAGATGAAGCCGTAAAACAGCGGAACGGATATTTTCATTTGGTGCGGCTTCGCGGCGGTAACGTTCCGCTTCGGCGAGGGGCAACGTGTGAAGAGTTACTTCGATTGCAACCGGCAATCCGCCGTGTTCCAGACTTTCCCACGAATCACTCCACGCCGAACCGTTATAATACCGAAAGCGGCAGTCAACCGCTTCGGGAGCCGACAGATTGGTTCCTTCGGCGGTTTGGGAGTTGATATCGGGAGTTTCGAAATCAATTTCACGCCGTGCAAGACCGGCGGACGGCTGAAAATTGTAGAAAACGGTTTTGAGTTCTGCGGCACGCGGTGTTGCGGTTTGTACTTCGCCCAACAGAGCCTGGCGCGGTTGCGGGGTTACGGTTACAAACGGGTTAATCTCGATAACATCAATCCTTAACATTCGCGAAGAACCGCTCAAACCAAATCGCCGGACATCGTCATCGCCTGTTGAATTTTCATGCGGATGGATTGGGTCTTGAATTGCGGCTTTCAGGTCGTCTTCCAGAAGTTGAGACAAGGAACGGACGAGTTGCGAACGTTCTGCCAATTGTGTTCCTTGCAGTTGTGTTTTGGAAAAGAGCGAAATAATATTCCAAAGCATTCCGATCAAAACGGCAAACAATGCCAATGTCAAAAGGAGTTCCAAAAGTGTGAATCCTTTTATGAGACGTTTTATTATCATTTAAGAGAGTGGTTAAGGTTTGTGGTTAGTGGGGAGTGGAAGACGCAAGCGGATTATTTAATATGTTTTGGTAAATAGAACGCTTGCGAACTATTCACTATCAACTAATATGTTGCCCTACGCTATAATATTGAGGGCTTTCAGCCCTAGTTTCGGGACAAATCACTAAATAGATATTACTGAATCGATATTACTGAATAGATATTATTTTCGTAAAACATCGGCAAGAATATCAAGACCTTCACGTACATGTTGTTCTTTGATATTCATTGCGGGAAGCAGCCGGAGAATATTGTTGTGTGTACAGTTAATCAGAAGTCCCCGATCCATACAAGCTTTGACAAACGGCGTCCCGTCAACCGCCAACTCAACCCCAATCATCAACCCCACCCCGCGAACCTCCTGAATAATATCCGTATCATTGGAAAGATCATTTAATTCGGTGCGGAAAATATCGCCTATTTTTTTGGCTCGTTCCAGTAATCCTTCGGCTTCGATCATTTCAATCGCAGCAATACCGGCGGCAGCGGCAATCGGGTTACCGCCGTAAGTTGCGGCGTGCATTCCGGGACGAAGACTTGACGCAATTTCCTTTTTGGCAAGTAAAGCGGCTCCGGCAAGACTTCCCGAAACCGCTTTGGCAAGCGTCATCAGATCAGGTTCCACACCAAAATATTGGTACGCAAACCAATCGCCGGTTCGACCGCAACCGGTTTGTACTTCGTCAAAAACAAGCAGTAATTTATTTTCGTCGCAAATTTTTCGTAAACCTTGTAAAAAACCTTCCGGCGGCATCCGAACTCCGCCTTCTCCCTGAATCGGTTCAATCATAATTGCCGCCGTTTCATTATCGACGGCTTCTTCCGCCGCCTTCAAATCGCCAAAAGGAACGTAAGTAAATCCGGCAAGCAAAGGACTAATACCTTCATGATATTTCGGTTGTGCTGTTGCGGAAATAGCGCCCATTGTTCTGCCGTGAAAGCTTTGCTGAAACGTGATAATTTTATAACGTTCCTTTGAAGCGTGTAACCGGACAAGTTTGATGGCGGCTTCGTTGGCTTCGGCTCCGCTATTACAAAAAAACGCCTGCCCGCCGAAACTTCGTTCGGACAGGAGTTTTGCCCATTGACCTTGCAGTTCGGTGTACCACGTATTCGGAACGTGAATGAGTTTGGCGACTTGTTTTTGTACGGCTTCGACAACCGGTTTCGGGCAATGACCGTAAAGCGCACAACCCCAGCCGGGAAAGAAATCAATGTAACGCCGCCCTTCCGCATCCCAAACCTCCGAACCTTCGCCGCGAACCAATGAGACCGGATAACGTGTGTAATTGCCGATAACATATTTATTGAATAACGAAATTGTTTCCTGAGAACTGAGCATATTTGTATTTCAAAAAATTTATAATCAAAAGGCGGGCGATGTCGGGTGAAAACCCTTCGCCGAAACAAACAACTTACATAGATGCAAGATTGGCTGATACCGGTGCAGCCGTAATCATTTTGTTCCCGAAATTTTATTCAAGGTTTTGGTTTCGTCAAGAGCCGGAAGAAATCAGCCGTGTTGAATTTTGGAGATATTGGAAATAATTGATACTTTTCCTCACATTGATTGACGGGAGTGTTAAAACGGATAGAATTATGAAGAACGATTTGGAAAAATTAAACAAATTTTGTAATATTTCAGCGGAATTTTCGTTAAAAATTTGTAATTATGAGGTAGGCAACTTTGTAGTTGATAGTTTATAGTGGAGAGTGGATAGTTCGCAAGCGGATTTCCTGCCGCAACGACAATGATTCCGCTTGCGGTTTTAGCCCGCAGGGCGAGATGTGCATAACCGGCGGTGAAACGCAGCGCAACCGCCGGATCAGATAGTATAGATCAGATAACATATTGTCCTATGCCCTGCAAGGGCAATAGAATATAGCCCGCCGCAACGCGGCGGGTAAGGGTCAACAAAACATCAACGCCCTGAAAGGGCAACATATTAGTTTATAGTGAATAGTTAATAGTGGAGGACGCAAGCGGAATTTTACCATTCCGTTAGGAAATCCGCATGCGAACTATCAACTATCCACTAATATCCTGCCCTTTCAGGGCGAAGTTGTTTGAAGGCATCTTAACCCGCCGCTTTGCGGCGGGCTGGCTTATGTCGTCCTTTCAGGACGTAGGACAAGTCGGCTGACGCCGATTGGGAATAAATTTACCGCAAATTTAGGCAATCCCATGGCAAACGGGGGCAATCCCGCGGCAAACGGGGGCAATCCCGCGGCAAACGGAGGCGAAATTAGTCAGTAGTGTCGCAAGAGGGATCATTGCCGCAACGGTATTAATACTGAAAACACAGGACTGAATAGATACGAAATATTATCAACTTTTCAAGTGTAAGGAAAAAATTTATGTTGTACACAAACCGTATTTTTCTTTTTTTGTACTGTTTTATTTTTGTTATAATTCCGGTTTTTGCGGACGAATTTCCGAATCCGTCATGGGAAATGCTTCAACAGGCTGCCCGTCTCAAGGCGAAGGGGTTAATATT
>JAITQV010000005.1 GCA_031288765.1 Planctomycetaceae bacterium | reverse complement strand
ACGTGCCGTCCGATTATTCGCCGTCTTCTCATGGCGTCGAGCGATGCGGATATTCAGGCGGAAATGGAAATGGAAGACGATTTCATGGAGGAGCTTCAAGACAGGGAACGGCTTATCATAGAAAAAGACAAAGCACTTGCGGCAAAAGACAAAGCACTTACGGCAAAAGACAAAACGATTGAAGAAAAAGACAAAGCACTTGAAGAAAAAAACAAGGTAATTGAAGAAGAGAAAAAAGTAATTGAGGAAAAAGACAAATTAATTAAAGAATTGCAAAAGCAATTGGCAAAAAGCCAACTATAAAAATCACCGCTTATACATCTTCCTGCTTTTTAACATTGTAATTGCCCTCCAAAATTCCACTAAGTCATTAATAATATTAATAATAAAGTTTCATTTCCTGCCGTTCAAAGTATGCAGCCCAATTCCGTTCATTTCATTTCCTGATTTTATTTTTGCTCAATTATGAAAATGCCGAAATATACCGGAAAAATTGTTAAAACGTTTTTTTTCCTTTTGTTGGTGATCGTTTTTTTGGGAGCGGCGGCTTATGCCGGTTGGAAACGGTTGCAGGTTTCCGTCAAAATCGATCCGCCCCAATTGGTGAGCGTTCAGAAAAAGACGTTTATTCACGAAATTTTAGAACGCGGAAGTGTTGACAGCGCCAGCAATGTCGAAATTCGTTGTCAGGTTGAAAGCGCCGGCGGTTTGACAATTATTTCGGTTGTTCCCGAAGGGACGGTTGTCAAAAAAGGCGACCTCCTCGTTGAACTCGATTCCTCAACTCTTCGTGAAAATGTTACCAAACAACGTATTGCCGTTCTTGCCAGCAAATCGAAACTGGCTCAGTCCGAAGCCGATTTGAAAACCGCCGAATTGACGCTTCAGGAATATCTCAAAGGTAAATTCGAAGAGGAAAAAAAAACCATCGAAAACGAAATCTTTGCCGCAGAAGAAGCCGTCCGAACTCAAGAAGATAACCTTGCCTTTTACAAAAGACTTCTGGAACGCGGTTATGTGACCGATTCCAAAGTTGCGGCGGATATTATCGAACTGGACAAAGCAATCAACGCAAAAGATATTGCCAAACTTAAATTGGAAGTCCTGAATACTTACACCAAAGAAAAAAATGTTGTCCAATACAATGCGGCGATTGCCTCCAACCAAGCCAAAGTCGAATCGGATAAACAAAGCCTCCAACTCGATGAAGAACGGTTGGAACATCTGGAAAACCAGTTGAAATTTTGCCGGATTGTCGCCCCGCAAGATGGGCAGGTTGTCTATTACATGCCGCGATGGGGAGGCGATGAAGATTTGATTAAAGAAGGAAAGAAAGTTTTTGAACGTCAGATTTTGTTGCGGCTGCCCGACCCGACTCAAATGCAGGTTAAAGGACTTGTCAATGAAGCCAATATCAGATTGGTTAAAGTCGGACAAACGGCGTCGATTCGGTTGGAAGCGTTCCCGAATCAGGTTTTCGGCGGGATTGTCCGTGTGGTCAATGACTACCCCGAACCCGGAAACTGGATGGGCGGTTCCATGTCAAAAGAATATATGACCACCATTTCCATTCTCGATTCGCCGGAAGGAATTAAACCCGGATTGACCGCCGAAGCACGGATTACCGTTAACGAACTTCATGATACATTGGTTTTGCCGGTTCAAGCCGTTTTCGAACACGGCAGTAAAACATACACCATAACATTTCAAAACGGAAAATGGAATAAAATCGAAGTCAAAACCGGAGCATCAAACGATAAGGAAGTGGTTATTTTGGAAGGACTCAATGAAGGAGATACGGTTGTTCTTGGGGCGTGGGCTCATCGTGATAAAATTGATTTGCCGAAGTTAACGCCCGATCAAGAGAAAAAAGAACAAGAACAAAAAGAAAGAAAAACCGAAAATCCCGACCAAAACAATTCTCAAACAGGACAAAACCGTTCCTCCGGCGAAAATCAAAATCGTGAACAAGGGACGGAGCAAAGGAATGAGCGTGGCGGCGAGCGAAGTGGTGAGCGAAACGGTGAACGCGGTCAACGCCGTGAACGTCCCGCCGAACGTTCGGAGGAACGAAAAACCGAGGAACGGAAACCCAATGAGCAAAGCCCCAAAGAACAACAACCCGAAAACAATAAACCAACAGAAGTTCCTAAGACGCCGGAAAAAGTTACGCCGCAACCTGCCCGAAATGAATGACACGGCAGGAAGTATAAAACGCTTACTCTGAATACAGCCGGAACATTATGCGAAATGCCCCTAAAAATATGTATAAAAAATAATACACAAGAAATATTTAAAAAGCCTTGATTATTGTATAATAATATTATATAAAAAAGATATGGGGAGTTTTTGAAAGAAATGAAGGTCTATTTAGATACAAGCATAATCAATTTTTTAACGGTTGATGATTCTCCTGATTATAGGAGAGATACGGAAGCATTTTTTGAGACCGTAATTGTACCGAATAAAGTTGTGCCATATATTTCTCGGGTTGTAATAGAAGAAATAAATGATACGAAGGAAATTGATAAAAGGGAAACCTTGTTAACTACTTTAAAAAAATATCCCAATATTAAAATGTTAGTTGCAGAAGATAAAAATGTGGAAGAAATAGCGTTTTTGGCAGAAACATACATGGAAAATGGAATTATCCCCAGAAAGAAAATAGCAGATGCCTTTCATGTTGCATATTCTACC
>JAITQV010000002.1 GCA_031288765.1 Planctomycetaceae bacterium | reverse complement strand
ACTATTAAGTTGCCTGATCATTTCGGACACATCGGGAAATATATTTTTATGGTCATTCAAAAATTCATGAATTTCGTCACGAATTTGTTTGTAAAACGATATAATAAATGTATCTGCGCCGGCAAGTGTATTTAAACCGGAAAAATCAAATTTCAAGACCGCGTAACTGTTCTTTTCAGGCGTAGGATGTTGACCGATATACAAATCTCCAAACAGTTGTTCAAACTCGTTTGCATAATTAATATCGTAATAATAAGAAAGCGTCGAAAGAAACAAACTCTTACCAAAACGACGAGGTCGAATAAATATTTGATTGTTATTGTGTTCTCTTTCAAGCAACTCAATATAGCGTGTCTTGTCAACATAAAAACAATTTTCTGTCCGAATATTTCGGAAATCGGATTTGCCCAACGGCAAACGTTTAGTTACAGGAGTTTCCATAAAATTAAAAATTTGTAATTAATTAAATTCCGTTATCATCCAAAACAAAAAATAAAGCATTTACTAAAAAGGTGGTTCGTATCCATAAATTTCTTCATTGTTTTGTATTTTGCTGACGGTTTGGCGTTAATACAGGTTTTTGTGAATATTTATTGTATAAAGCCAAACAACCGGCACGGTATTTTTAACCGTTAATAAACAAGTGAGGTAATTCTCAATTAGAAATATCTTCACTTGCCGAAGATCGTGAAACCGGTTTTGAATCCATGTACAAAACATCAGGGCAAATGTCTTGCTCATTAGGCCACTCAACCGTTCCGCCGTTCACACGCGCGCAACGAAAATAACCAATATTTTGTAACTCCCGAAATATTCCCTTGTCCAATAACGGATTCATATCGTAACTTTTAACTTCGCCATTGGTAAACGTCAACGTCAGCGTATAATCATCATTCGGAACAACACGAACCACACGCGGTCCCAACGGCTCTTTGCCATACACAATTTCATCATTCTCTTGCATTTTATTATTCTCTTGCATTTTATTTTGGAATCTTAAATAGAGGTTCATTATTCATTGCCAATTTCCAGTTCGCCAACAATTCATCTTCATGTTCCGCAATCCAACCTTGAATTATTCTAGCCTGACGTTTGGGCATTGTTCCTACAATTATTTCGCCGTCAGGAATACTGAAAACGGCATTATTGTCTTGATATTCGGCATAAATATGCGGTAAGTGTTGCGGTTCACTTTTTTCCCAAAACATACGTATTATAATTCCGCAAAACATTGAAATTGTCGGCGACATTATGATTCTCCTTTTTTATTTGTTAAAAATTTTCACTGACATAATTACCTATTTTAATTATTCCGTATTGAGTATTTCAAAACATTTTTTATAACAAAATAATCGGTTTTTATTTTGTTGTTTTATTTCTTCGATGATTTGTGATTTTGTGAGATTCTTTATGATTCTATTTATTGTTGTTGCGGTTAAATTTGTTTTTTGCACGAGCGCCTGTGGCGTTATGATTGGACGGTGGAATATTGTTTCGTGAATCTTTTTTGTTGCGGCAACATTGCCGCCGGCGGCAATAATTTTTTCTTTGTCCTCTTCAAATAACACATGAAGTTTTTTTGCGGCATTAACAGCATTGTTTGCCGTTTCACAAACCGCTTTAGCAAAAAATTCAAGCCAACTCTCCCAATCGCCCTGTTGCCTTACGCAATTCAACAACTCATAATATTCGCGCCGGTGTTGCTTGAAATACAAACTCAAATAAAGCAGCGGTTTCGTCAAAACTTTTTTTTCGTACAATAAAAATGTAATCAGCAGCCGCCCGACACGTCCGTTACCGTCTAAAAACGGATGAATCGTCTCAAATTGCACATGCGCTAACGCCGCTAATAAAAGCGGAGAAATTTCTTCATTATGTAAAAATTTTTCCAGTTTGTCCAAACAATCCATCAACATTTCAGGCGGCGGCGGAACATAAATCGCATTGCCCGGTCGCGTGCCGCCAATCCAATTCTGTGAACGCCGAAATTCGCCCGGTGTTTTTGTTGCGCCGCGTCCGTCTGCCAATAGTTTGGCGTGTATCTCGCGAATAAGACGAAGCGATAACGGAAATCCCTCGTCAAGACGCAAAATACCATGATTCAATGCCGAAACATAATTACTAACCTCAAGCACATCATCAATCGGAACTCCGGGAATCTGATCAAGTTCAAACGTCAATAAATCCGATAACGACGATTGCGTTCCTTCAATTATTGACGACAATACCGCCTCCTTACGAATATACGAATACAAAAATAACGAAGTCTCCGGCAATAAATCACCGACACCCTCAAGACAACCTACCGCACGATGCGCCTCATCAAATAACCGTAACAAACGCGACGACCAAACAATCGAAGGTTTCGGCGGCAATGCCGTCGGAACAAACGCCTTAACCTTTTCATCAATCGTTGAAATCGTAACATAACGTCCGGTTACACGCCGTTTCATAAAAAATTACTCCAAACAATAAAATTTGTATTCAATTTTAATTTCGTCCTTCGACGTGTAGTGTGTTTGTGAATTTTGCGAGGAATCTAATAATGAGATAAACGATGGTGCTGATGCCAAAGATACTTACCCAAACCGGATCAATGACAACAGCGCCATGGACAACAACTTCGCCAATATGTTCCATTGCGGTCATTGCAGCAACGAGACCGTAATA
>JAITQV010000026.1 GCA_031288765.1 Planctomycetaceae bacterium | reverse complement strand
TCCTGTTCAAAACATAGATCAACAAACAACCCAATAAATACAAAAAATCTCCGGGAACTATTGTCAAGGTCAATGGTTTCGAGTAAAATGATTGAATGACTGAAAAAGAACCGCTTATTATTAAACCAACTTCGGATATTTTTATAGTATCGTTTTTGTCGGCACCAAAAAATGAACCGGCATTGTGTTCCATCATCAACGCCGTTTTGAAAGATAATAGCGGACATGAATTGATCGAAACCGCTCAGGTACTCCACCCGTTCAATATCGCAGAACATGTTTTGGATAAACGTATCGCTCTTGATGTCCGGGTAAAAGACCGCCGAAAACGTATTTTTAATATCGAAATCCAAATTTATCCCCATAACGCCTTCCGTGAACGGATTTTGTACGGTTGGGCGGATTCGTATTCCTCGCAACTCATCACCGGTGAAAATTATAATAATTTGAATGTCGTTATTACCATTGTTATTACCGAATTCGATATTTGCCCGCAATCCAATCAAATCCATTTAATATTCGAACTCCGTGAACGTAACCGACATGATTTGTTGTTCAGCAATCATCTTCAAATTCATGCGTGGCAATTGCAAAAATTAATACAAGGTCATTCCGAAGTTTTGGAGAGTGTTGCTCCGGACTTGGCGAATTGGTCGCAATTTTTCGCCTTTGGCGATAAGAAAAGTGAGGCAGAAATGTCAACATTAACAAATGATGACCCCCAAATTCTCGAAGCCTATCGGGAATTTCAACTGTTTACGGCAGATCCGCAAGCACGGGAACTTGCCCGGCGGCGAAGATTATTTCTGGTTGACCAATATCTGAGCTTGAATGCTTCCAGAACAGAAGGCAGAGCAGAAGGTAAGGCAGAAGGCGTACGCAATTCTGTTTTGGCTGTTTTGCGGAAGAAATTTACAAATGTTCCCCAAGAAATTGAGATGGCGATTCAGCAAATGAATGATCCGATTGCTTTGGAGTCCTTAGTTATTGAGGCTGCTTCATGCCAAACACTAGACGAATTTGCAACCGCCTTGAGGTGAAAACATTTCAACACTGAAAAAATAAGAACAACAAATTTTCAGATAAAAATAAGATATGTGTGTTTTGAAAAATTAAAAATTCTTTACACTTTGTTTCGTTAGGAATGGGATGTTTTTTACGATTACCGTAAGGATTAGGTAATTCAAGAGATAAGTAATTCGAATATCAACTAAAAAACGATGCCGCTTGATCTTGATTTAACACCGCCAAGTTCTCAAAGTATTGCCAAACGCGCACTGATTTGTGCCGCTCTTGCTGAAGGTTCAACCATTTTGGAAGGTTCCTTTTATTCGCAAGACCTCCAGGTAATGGTCAACGCTTTACGGCAAATCGGTTTAAAAGTTTATCAGGATTCCAAACAGGGACGTATTGAAATTATTGGTCAAGGCGGGATTTTTCCGGTTGATGAGGAATATATTGATGTTGAAAACAGCACGTTAACACTTCATTTTCTAACTTCGGCACTTGCTTTTTCCCGCGGGCTTTATCGGATTAACGGAGATCGCCGTGTACAACAATTTCCGCTTGGCGATTTGATTTATGCGCTCAACCAACTTGGTGCGGATGTTCGCAGTGCTAACGCTTATGATATTCCGCCGCTTTTGATTCATGGGGTTTTGAATCGTCGGGGAATCAGTCCTTCATCGAAACGGTACGCAATTCATGCGGAAATGAGCGGCGGCAAACAGCGTTATGCGGCAATGACCGGAACTCTCTCCAGTCAATATGTCAGTGGTATTTTGTTGGCTTCACCGCTTGCCGCCCGGAATTGTCCGGTGGAGTTGCATGTTGTCAACCAGTTAAGTTGTGATCCTTATCTTTTGATGACATTGGAAGTGATGAAAGAATTTGGTGTGGAAGTTCCGGTTCAAACCGGCGGAGATGAAAACCCGCTTTTTTCCAAAGGGACAACTTATGTTATTCCGCAAGGTGTCCGGTATCGTCCGCACGTTTATCATGTTGAGTCGGACGCATCGCTTGCGAATTACGCTTTTGCGGCGGCGGCGATTGCCGGCGGTCGGGTAACTGTCAAAAATCTGACCGGCACAAGTATTCAGAAAGAACTCGAATTTATTTATTGCCTTCAACGGATGGGTTGTCGGGTTTCGTTTGTTGATCGTTCTGTTACTGTGGAAAAACCGGAACGATCATTGTTGCGGGGTATTTCGGTTGATATGTTTGACATGGAAGATTCCATTCAGACATTTGCCGTATGTGCGTTGTTTGCCGCATCGCCGTCACGCGTTACCAACATCGGACATCTGCGCCGCCGTGAACCGGATCGGCTTCCCAAATTATTAACGGAATTACGGCGTCTCGGAGCAAACATCAATGAATTCGAAGACGGTTTTCTAATTGTTCCGCGGAAATATCTCAATCCTTCAACAATTGAAGCGGAAGGCGATGCACGGCTTGCGATGTCTCTTGGGTTGATTGGATTGAAATTTGAGGGAGTTTGTATTGACAGTGCTGATTGTGTCCGGCGATCTTGGCCCACATTCTTCAACGATATCGGACTCAATTATTGAAAAATTATTGAAAAAACTTCCGGTGTTCACAGGTTGGTGTGCGTGTGAACATTAGGAAATTTTTTAAGAACCGGAAAATTATAAGGAAATACAATAAAATATTGCTGATAATTTGGTCGATATACGATGAATAGAATTTTTTGCGGATTTAGAATGACCCGACAATAAAATAGGAGAATCCCGTGTCTCAGGATAATGAAAATAAAACGGATGAACCCGATTTCGACTTCAATTTTGAAGAAGAAAACAACGAAAACAAAACCGGAGAACTCTTTTCCGATAATCCTTTTAACTCCGCTTTTTCGGACGAAACGGAGACTTCGCAAAACGAAACGGAATTGCCGGAAAATGAAAATCTGTCGTTTCCTCCTATTGACGAAAGTTTAGGCGAAATTCCTTCAACATTCTTGGCGGAAAATTCAGAAGAAACCACAGCGGATGCAACTTCCGCCGGTGAAACTCAGGAAGAAACAAATCCGGCTGAAATAAATATTGATTCCGCTAAAAAAACCGGCAGAAACAAGAAAGACAAAGAAAAAAAACCAAAAAAGGAAAGAAAACCTATAGAGATCGGTGCCGGTTTGAGTTTAACATTGAGCGGACTTTTATTGCTTGGGTTGATTGCGTTTAATGTTTATCTGCTTGTTTTTCAGCCTCATAAAGACATTGGAGTTAGTTTTTCTTCTACAATTTATTATCTTGTTGGTTTTGATCTTGTTGCGGGATTTGGTCTTGTTGCTGTTCCGTTCCTGTTTTATCGGTACAGAAAAGAGAATGATTTATTTCAAACCATGCTTGGAATTTCGGTAATGGCGTTATCGTTTGCCGTTCTCCTGTTAATGACTGAAGTATTTCGTTATGATAACACGCCGAAACCTGCTTCCGCATTGCCGACAATTGCGCCGGTTGTCCTGTCAAATCCCGTACCGGTTGAATAAATGTTGCAAATGTATTTGTAAAATTTTGCTGAGTATTTCAGAATTTGGGAAATTATTGTTTACATCAATAATTCGAGGTGAGCGAAAGGTTGCCCACCTCGAATTGTGGTTATGGCATGATGGGATTAACTCTACAAATTTAGAAACAAACCATAATTTTACTTATAAAAATCTACCTAAATTAACAACAAACTGGTGAACGTTAAAAAAAAATTATTTACGATTGACGCAGATAAAATTAATTGTATAATATCTACTATTCGTTAAATTGATGCTTCATGTGTTTGTGAAGTATTAACCCTTTGTTAGTTTTTCAAACAAATGTTAAGGAGAATTACTATGAAAAAGTTGCAAACAATACTCTATGTTACTAGTATTGTTATCGCTCTCGGTATGGTGGTACATGTGGATGCACCACATGAGGGAGCTTTACCCGATGAAGTTGGTGCTGTCCAGTGTCCCAATAAGGAAGTTTCGAACGCGTGTCAGTTAGGTAGCTTGAGTTGCCCTGGTAGTTATTCAAGTAAAGGAGATGGAAATAGTGCCTATATGGTAAAACTGGCAGTTAGCGACCAAATGAAGCAGTGTTACCAATCTAACGCCAGTTGTAATTTGCACGATGCATATAGTGTTGACACAAACTGTGAATAGATTAGAAATGTCATCGAAATCGTTACACGACGGAAAATGAGAATATCTGTTTCCGTCGTGTATTAACTGTTTATTTTCTTACATCTGGTTTGATAAAATTGTTGGTAGTAAAAAATTTTCACGATTGATGTGTGTGTTTATGAATACTAAATATTTTTTTCTCTTAGAGTCGCGGTGTATATGCGGAGT
>JAITQV010000728.1 GCA_031288765.1 Planctomycetaceae bacterium | reverse complement strand
GGTGTACTTGTTGTCATTTGGGGATTTCCGGTTGGTTTTCGGGAATCCCCGATTGGTTTTCGGGAATCCCCGATTGGCTTTCGGGAATCCCCGATTGGCTTTCGGGAATCCCCGATTGGCTTTCGGGAATCCCCGATTGGCGTTCGGGAATCCCCGATTGGCGTTCGGGAATCCCCGATTGGCGTTCGGGAATCCCCGATTGACGTTCGGGAATCCCCGAAAACCCTTCGGCGAAGAGTTGCCTCAAAGTCCCGCAAGGGACGAGATGTGCATAACCGTAGGTTGCGCTGCGCTTCACCGCCGGTTATGCACATCACACGCGGGGTTAAGATTCTGGTTTCTACCAACATGCCACCCTTAACGGAGCGGGATTTCGTTAATCGTGTTGATTAACCATTTACAAGGTCGGCGAATGTTCGCTAATCTTACAATTCACAACCCAAAAAATCGTTGCCCAATACAATCTTTCGGACAAAATAAACAGGATTGGCAGGATTTTATTCGGCTTTTATCCCGTCAATTCCCTAACTCCCGCCAAGAAAAAAACGTTAATCAGATAAGTTCGCGCCCGTCATAATCATTTTCTCGGAATACGCCGGAAACTACCAAAATGACCGGCTGTCCTACCGGTTTTGAGAAGATTTTTGCGGGGTATTGTTGACATTCCCTTCATATTATAATAATATAATAAGCCGTCAACATTTTCCGCCTCTTTCGTAAAACAATTTTTTCCCAATATACCTATGCCGACTTACGAATACCGTTGCGACGCATGTTCCCATGAATTTGAGGAATTTCAATATATTAAAGATGAACCGCTTAAAAAATGCCCGAAATGCGGTCAAAATAAACTCCGCCGTCTTATAAGCGGCGGAGCGGCAATTGTCTTTAAGGGAAGCGGCTTTTATCAAACAGATTACCGGAGCGATTCCTACAAAAAATCGGCTCAGTCCGAATCGCCCGCCCCTCCGGTAACTACCGGCGCCTGCAATAATTGCCCCGCAGCATCCGCCTGTAAAGAATCAACTCCCGCCGCCATACCAAAATCCCCCGAACCGGTAAAACCCAAAAATCCAAAGTAAACCGTTTGTGCCGATTATGCCGAAAATTGCTCTTATTACAGGGATTACCGGACAAGACGGAGCCTATCTTGCCCGGTTTCTGCTGAACAAAGGATATATTGTTCACGGATTAAAACGCCGCAGTTCCTCGTTCAACACAGGACGAATCGATAAAATTTATCCCGATACGGGCGAACCGGTAAGCCGGTTTTATCTTCATTTCGGCGATATGACGGATGCAACAGGATTGGTTCGGGTTCTTCAGGAAACTCAGCCGGACGAAGTGTATCATCTTGCGGCAATGTCGCATGTTCGGGTGTCGTTTGACATGCCGGAATATACCGGTGATGTGGATGCGCTGGGAACAATTCGGCTGCTGGAGGCAATCCGGTTGCTCAGGCTGGAAACAAAAACACGGTTTTATCAGGCTTCCACGTCGGAATTGTTTGGCGGTTTCGGTTCGGAATCGGAGCCTTTGTCGGAAACTTCCCCGTTTCACCCGCGAAGCCCTTACGCAGCAGCAAAATTGTACGCTTACTGGGTAACCGTCAACTACCGCGAAGCCTACCATTTTTTTGCGTGTAATGGAATTTTGTTTAATCATGAAAGTCCGTTCCGCGGGGAAACATTCGTAACGCGCAAAATTACCCGGTCGGTAAGCCGGATTAAGTGGGGACTTCAAAAGAAACTTCTGATCGGTAATCTCAATGCCAAACGCGATTGGGGACATGCCGCCGATTATGTCGAAGGAATGTGGATGATGCTCCAGCAACCGCAACCCGATGATTATGTTTTGGCAACCGGAAAAAACCGCAGTGTTCGTGAATTTATTGAAACCGCGTTTGCGGTAACGGATATATCTATTGCGTGGCAAGGCAAGGGTGTTGATGAAAAGGGGTACAACGCTCAAACCGGAGAAATGCTTATTGAGGTTGATCCGCGTTATTTCCGACCGTCAGAGGTGGAAGTTCTTTTGGGAGACGCACAAAAAGCCCGGCAAAAACTTGGTTGGTTTCCGAAACATTCGTTTGAGGAACTTGTTCGGGATATGATGCAACACGATTTGAACAACGCCCAACAAGAAGCATTACAAAAATAATAAAAACAACAAAAAATTGACAACTATTCAGTGGAATAATTTTAACGCTGAAAAGTGCAAAAAATTCGCGGAAGACGCGAAATGATTACGGGAATTTTATTTTTTTTATCCCGAAGAGGGAATTAGTGAATAGTTACCGAATGTTCATTTCGACAATGCCAGCTTTTGCAACGCAAGATGATCCAGTTCGGCATTGAGTTGTTCAAACACCGGTTTGCCGACAAGAAATGTAAAAATCTCGTCGGCTTTCTTTTTGGGATCAATATCCGTAAATTGTTCGGGATAAAGCGTTTTGCCGACAAACCAGGCATTGATCAGCACGGCATCGTGATTCACAAAATAAAACGTGTTCGGTAATAAGGAATAGACATTACCTTCTCTAACGGCTTTGAGCGAACGATACGCCGGATCGGTTTGGAGTTCAACCAAACCGCTTGCCCCGCCAAGATAAAGCGTTCCAAGATCAAGAAACAAAATGTCGGGATCCCACTCAAGAATCTTTTCTTTGGCAAGCATTGTGTGACGTTTACCAAGCGTCGGTTCGTTCTCGTTTTCCTTAACCGGAGTACGGGCATCGGCAATCACAAACGGCGGATAACCGGCTTCCGTAGAATGAAACGCATGAGAACCGTTGTACGAAACACCGCCGACATACGCCAACGGTTTGGAACGTCCGGACGCTTCCTCTTTTTGGGAACGCAATTTGATTTCCGCCGTTTCACGGTCAAAAAATCCGAGAACCGCTTCCGCACGTTCACTTTTGCCGAGTGCCGCACCCATAAGCCGAAGCCCGGCATCAAAATCTTTTCGACCAACCGTAATACCGCGCATCGGAACCAATAGAACAGGAATTCCGGTTCGGCGTGTCAGTTCCGCCGGATCATAACCGGCTCCGGTATCGGCTTTGATGATAAGTTGGGGCGGATTTTTGAGTCCCAGAAGTGTTTCGGGATTATCGCGCCCGCTCGTTTCACCGCCAACCGGCATGTCATAAAATTCGGGATGAGCAGCCAAATACGCCTTCATACCGCTTCGTCCTTTTTCCCGGCGTTCATTAGTGTCCACCGCAACCACTTTACCGGCACACTCCAGATAAACCGCAAGACGAAGCGTTCCGCCGCTGCAAAAAATACGGTCAATCTTTTCAGGAACAAAACCGGTTTGACGGTAAAATTCCAGTTGTTCAAGTGTGCGAATCGGTTCAAGCGGTTCCGCAGTTGAATGTTGCCGGATACAGCCGGAAAACAAAATCAGAAACAAAATAAACGGAAAAATCAGGAATCTTTTCATCATGCCGGTAAAAATAAATATTTTGAAGTTGCGGTGTCTTGTCCCGTTGACAGGGGAAAGAAGTGTGATAAATTATCTTACATCGGTAATACGATTGTGTCAATTGTATTACTAAGAAATAAGATATTGTTATGTTTTACGCAACGGATTATGATTCATAACATCTTATGTATTTGGTATTTCGGTACCGGCATACAACAATTAACACTTCCGGCGGAAAGGTGAAAATCATGTATCACTCTCTTAAAAATGCGTTTACTTTGGTCGAACTTCTTGTGGTGATTGCGATTATCGGCGTATTAATCGCATTGTTATTGCCTGCCGTGCAAGCCGCCCGCGAAGCCGCAAGACGAACACAATGTACAAATCATCAGAAACAACTTGGTCTCGCTCTGCACAACCACGAGTCCGCCAAAGGTTACCTGCCCGGATTGAAAACACCGGCAACATTTTGGAAAGAGGAACCTGATCTCTCCATCTGTTGTCCCGGCGTAATCTTGTTCTCTGTTCATTATTGGATACTGCCGTTCACTGAACAGACTGCCGTTTACTCTGCTATGCCGACACTCTCCGGCAACAATCCTTTCTGGATGCGGGGTTGTGGCGGTTCAAACGGTTCTGTTATAGATACCGTCAATCCGATTTCGCAAACTTCTATACCGGCGTTTCGTTGTCCGAGCGATCCCGCTCCGAACAAAATGACAACTATCGCAACGGATACCAGCGGGAGCGGAATTTCTGTTGCTACACCGACTGCGACAAACAATTATATGTTTTGTGTCGGTTCCTGTACTGATGACTATTATGATATTTTCTTTCCTACGGACGGCGTGTTCTACGACGATTCCCAAACCGGTTTTAACGCAATAACTGACGGAACGAGTAATGTTATTTTTTTAAGCGAGGCAATCATCGGCGACGGTACGCCATATGGAAGCGATCCCGGTCATCCGCAAAAACAGCCATGGCTTCGTGCAGCCCTGTTACCGAATGCCGGTACGGGCGGTGAAAATAGTTCTGGTCCTTCCGCATTTACGTTGTCGCGAGGGGCATGTGCCAATGGCAGTAGTGAGATAATACCCAATCCCGATATTGATTCGGTAACTTCCAGTATTTCTGAATTTATCGGTTGGCGTGGATATCTTTGGCTTTCCGCTCGCGCTCCGGCAACACTTTTTTCAACATATAGCACACCGAATCCGTTTCATCCCGATTTAGGTTGGAGGTCGGTTTACGGTTATTAT
>JAITQV010000704.1 GCA_031288765.1 Planctomycetaceae bacterium | reverse complement strand
TTTTCTACCAACATCTCGTCCCTAACGGGACGAAATATTAGCTGATAGTTAATAGTTGATAGTGAATAGTTCGCAAGCGGAATTTTACCATTCCGTTAGGAAATCCGCTTGCGAAGGTTTTAGTCCCGCAAGGGACGAGATGTGCATAACCGTAGGTGGAGCGAAGCGCAACCTACGGATCACAACCCCGAAAAAACATAAGCCCCGCATGGGGCGAGATTATGATTGTGTTGGCTGATAATCTCACCCCTGCGGGGTTTAATGGGGAGGGGGTAGCCGATCCGGCGGCTCCACCGCCGGTTATGCACATCACACCCCTAGCGGGGTTAAGATTCAGTTTTAATACCGTTGTGGCAATGATTCCGCTTGCGTCCTCCACTATTAACTATGCACTATAAACTATAAACTAATATGTTGCCCTTGCAGGGCGTAGGACAAGTCGGATAACGCCGACACAATCGCTCGGCGAAGGGCTTTCACCCAACGATTGCCTACCTTATGAATTGGGGACATCCGATCCGGCGGCTGCGATTTGCTCCACTATCGGTTATAATTATGCACTTCCCGCCACACGGGATTAAAAAACTAACCAAATAACCTTTTTTTGTTTTCACTTTCACTCTTTCAACAACTTTTAGGAGGTTTCCAATGCGTTGTTCCATTTTTTTAACACTCTGTTTCACTCTATTGTTCCACTTTTCTTTTCAGGTGTTTGCTCAAGACCAATCAAGTCCTTTTGCACCAACAAGTACGGATTTTTCCGTTTGGGGACCGCGTCTGCCAAACGATAAAATTATGCCGGAAAAAGAAAAAATCGAACAAATCAAATCCTGGGTCGCCGCCGCCTTCGCAAAGAAAAAAGCGGAACCAATAAATGTCCCCTTCACCATAAAACTGATCCGGCAAGATCATAATACATTAAAATTCAATCAATCCTGTATGGGTACACCATTCCAAATCGGTACAAAATCGTTTGAAAACGGTTTGGGAACTCATGCCAACAGCGAAATTCTTATCGAATTTGCCGAACCAATAACCCGTTTTACGGCTCAAGTCGGTATCGATAATAATTACGATACGCAAGGAACGAAAGGTTCCGTACAATTTATCGTTCAAGTTCAAAACAAGGAATTGCTGCGAACTCCGATATTGACGGGAAAAGACGAACCTTACAAAATTGACCTGAAACTCCCCGACGGAACAAAAAACCTCACACTGCTCGTCAGTACAACTGATGACGGACCAAATCATGACCAGTCAAATTGGTGTGAACCGGTTGCTTACGGTGTTTCAGGACAATCTTACCTCATTACCAAAACAGAATTGCCCTTCCAAACGGAATTGCCCTTTTCATTTCAATACGGCGGCGTTGCCTCCTCGGAACTGCTCCCCAAATGGACGTTTGAAGAAAAAATACTCAATCCGCTCGAAACCGCCTACCGCTGGACTGATCCGAAAACCAAATTTCGCGTTACCGCAACGGTTCGGCTCTTCGAACGCTTTTGCGCTGCCGATTGGGTTCTGCATTTCGAAAACGGCTCCAATCAGGATTCGCTGCTTTTGGAAAATGTTCGAACATTTGATATGACGTTTCCGGTCGGAATCGGTAACGAACCGGTTTGTATTCATACCCTCAACGGCGATACTTACAGCGAATTTACCTGGCTGCCCGCTAAATATCCGCTAAAACCGGGTGAAACAAAAACCTTTGCCCCAGCCGGCGGACGTCCTTCCAATTACGCTTTTCCGTTCTGGAATGTTCAAAACCGTAACGCCGGTGATGAAACAGTCTCAAAAGGCTTTTTTATCGCAATCGGCTGGAGCGGTCAATGGAAAACGGATTTCAAACGAATTGACGAAACAAATCTGGCGGTTGCCGGCGGTATGGAAACGCTTTCGGCAATTTTACACCCCAATGAATCCATTCGAACACCAAGAGTTTTGATAATGCCTTGGGAAACAGACCGTCTAACATCGCAAGTCTTATTCCGGCGTCTCCTAATGTTTGAATACGCCCCGAAAATGCAAAACGGTTTGCCGCAACAACTTTTGTTCGTCGGGCAATGCTTTGACCGTTATTATCGTAAAAGAACGGGTTGGGAAACAATAGACAGTCAAAAACAATTTGCACAAAAACTTGCCGAAGCGGGTTGTAACGCTTACTGGTTCGATGCGGCGTGGTTTCCGGTCGGTTTTCCCAACGGAGTCGGAAACTGGTTTTCCGATCCGGTCAACTTTCCCAACGGCGTCGAAGAACTCGGTAAAACAGTTCACGATTTGGGGTTGAAATTCGTTCTCTGGTTTGAACCGGAACGAGTTGCCGCCGGAACTCAAATCGCTAAAGAATATTCCCGATACGTTTTCGGCGGAGAAAACGGCGGACTCTATAAACTCAACGATCCGGAAGCACAAAAATTCCTGAGCGATTTGCTGATAAAACGAATCAAAGAGTTCGGAGTTGATGTTTACCGGAACGATTTTAATATCGATCCCCTACACTTCTGGAAACAAAATGAAGAAAATAACCGGCACGGAATAACCGAAATCCGCTATGTCGAAGGACATTACGAAATGTGGAACCGCTTTCGGTCGGAATTTCCGGGACTTTGGATCGATAACTGCGCTTCCGGCGGAAGACGTATCGATCTGGAAACAACAACTATTTCGATTCCGCTTTGGCGATCGGATACTTGTTGCTTTCCCGGACGTCCCGAATGGGATCAAACCCAAACTCTCGGTATCACACAATATCTGCCGGTCTTTTCAAGCGTCGCATGGGATTCGTCGCCCTACACCTTCCGAAGTGCCGCCAATATGGGAGCAATTCTTCAATACGACTTTCTCGGTAACAGTTACAATTCCGAACAGTCCAAAAAATCCATTCAGGAAGCTAAAATTTACCAAAAGTTTTGGTACGGCGATTTTTACCCGTTATCTGAAGCAAAGGTTGGTGAAACGGATATTTCGGCTTGGCAACTTCACCGAAGCGACCTTGAAGCAGGATTGATTTACATCTTCCGGCAAAGACAATCTCCATTCATCAGTCGTGAATTACAACTCCGGGCAATTGAACCGGATGAACAATACAGTGTTACGGTCAAACCCGATTATTCGCCGCAAAAAGCA